>CAZXNN010000190.1:0-6406 GCA_964641915.1 uncultured Nitrospira sp.
CCTGCAGCCCCAGCCACCAGACAGGAGCCTATCGCGCCCCTTGCACCAGCACCGACTGCACCGCTCCAGATGACGGCTCCTCCTCAGCCACAGGTCGGAGCCTTCTCCTCTCCATCAGCATCGCCGACACCAGAGCCTCCGCTCCTCGCAAGCGAGAGCTTCCAGAAGCCGCCCGATCAACCCAACGCACCGGCCTCATCCGTCATAGCGCCGCCGCCATCTCCGGCTCCACCGCCACATCCGACTCCGGCGCCGGCCGCGCCCGCGGTCGTAACAGGCAGAGAACAGCCCACGTCGGATCCGGTCGATGCACTCCGGAAGGTCTGCCTGCGGTTTCACGCTGTAGCCCGGCAACTCCGCTTGCGGAAGGACTATCGCACGACGCTGGAAGTGGAAGACGACTACGATCTACAAGATTTGCTGTGTGCGCTGCTGAAATTGGAATTCGATGAAGTGGGCGCCGATGAATGGACGCCGCCCTACGCCGGCGGCTCGACGCGCACGACTCTGCTCTTGAACCGGGACCGTCTTGCCGTGGTCGCCAAGAAAACCCGCTCGGGTCTCACCACCAAAGAACTGGCCGACCAGGTTGCGGCCGACACCGCCCACTACGCCTCGCGGAAACCTTGTGTCCACTTGTTCTGTTTTATTTACGATCCGGAAGGGCGCATCGGCAGTCCGACGCGGCTCGAAACGGACCTAACCAGCGTGAGCGACTCCTTCACCGTGGATGTGCTCGTCGCGCCAAAGTGAGACCCCCGCAACTATGCCAAGAAAACCCAAATCTATCACGGCTTCTCCCGCCCGCTCCACGTCCGTATTGACACCGCCGCAGGGAGTTCGCTACGGTGAGCCGCAAGCAGGTCCACCGGCTGTTCCCTTTACGATTCACGCACCCAGCGCGGGAGTGCCTTTGATGTCCGACCGGGCCTATATCATGATCAATGTGAGTCCAGGATTGACGTCCAGCGTCGTGAAAGCGCTGGGGCAGATCAGCGCGATTAAAACCATCGATCCCTGCTGGGGAAAACCGGACATCATTGTTGTGGCCGACGTGGCCGATCAGGATGCGCTGACGCAGCTGGTCCTGAGCAAGATTCATGGCATTGAAGGCGTGACACAAACCGACACGCATCTCGTCTACCGTACCCCGGAAAGCAAAGCGAAATGACTCTACGGCCAAGCCTCCTCCTCGCAACCATGGCACTGATAATCGGTTGCAGCGGAGCGCCCCACCCCCTTCCGACCGATCTCATCGAAACTCGCTTGGCCGCCCCGTTCGACAAGGTCAAAACCGCGCTCACACAGGTCCTCACCGATGGCGGCTACGATGTGGACTGGGAGAATGACTTCACATTGCAAACCAGCTATCGGGAAGAAATGCATGGCCCCTGGAACTGGCTCTATCGCTGGCGCTTCGGCACGATCAAGAGCCGGGTGAATGCGACAGTGACAGCCGCCGATGAGCAGAACACTGCACTCAAGTTGGAAGTGAGGTCAGAGGGAAAAGACGGAATCTTGACCAGCTGGGATCAGGTTCCCAGCGCCTTGCCCCAGGGCGCCGACAATCAATTGCGGCTCATCAAGAACGCCCTGCAACTTCTATAACTTCTCCACCGGCTCTTTGTCACCGGCCTCGGGATCGTCCCCCAAATCGAGTCCGAACCGTTCGGCCATCCGGTAGAGTGTCCGGCGGTCGATGCCCAGGATCTTCGCCGCCTTCACCTTGTTCCCCTTCATCTCTTTTAAGACGCGGATCAGATGCCGCTTTTCCACTTCTTCGAGCGTCAGACAGACCTCGTCCCCTTCCGATGCCGAGGTGGCTTTCGCCTCCAACGGGGCAGCAGTCCGGATACTTTCCGGCAGATCGTCCGGCGTGACCAACGGACCATGGCTCAACGACACCGCGCGCTCCACCGCGTTCTCCAGCTCCCGCACATTCCCTGGCCACCGATACTCCTTGAGCAACGCCATCGTTTCCGGAAGAAATCCGCGCACCCCTGACGGCGTCCCGCCGACATACTTCTGGAGAAAATGGTGTGCCAGCATTGGAATATCTTCTTTGCGGTCGGCCAGCGAAGGCAGAGTTATCCGCACCACGTTCAAGCGATAAAACAGATCGTCTCGAAACTTGTCTTCTTTAACGAGTTGCTGCAGGTCGCGATTCGTCGCGGCAATGATGCGGACGTCGACTTTGACGGACGCGGTGCCTCCCACGCGCCGGACTTCCTGATCCTGCATGACTCGCAGCAGCTTCACTTGCAGCGCCGGCCCAAGCTCACCGATCTCATCGAGAAACAGCGTTCCACCCGTCGCCGCTTCAAACAGGCCGGCCTTCAGTCCCACCGCGCCGGTGAAGGCCCCCTTCTCATGGCCGAACATCTCGGACTCCAGCAGCGTATCGGGCAGGGCGCCGCAATTCACCGGAATGAAGGGCTTGTCTCGCCGTGGGCTATTGGCATGAATAGCCCGGGCAATCAGTTCTTTCCCGGTTCCGCTTTCTCCCTGGAGCAACACGGTGCTGCGGCTCTCCGACACGCGAGCCACCAGCTTATAGACATCCAACATGGCCGGACTGCTTCCAACCAATGGAGACCACTCTTCCTTTTCTTTCAGTTCCACCCTGAAACGCTTGTTTTCCCTCACTAATTTGCAATGATCTAGCGCACGCTGAACAACGAGCTTCACCTCTTCCTTTCGAAAGGGCTTGGCCAAGTAATCGAAGGCCCCCTGCTTGATTCCCTCGATCGCTCCTTCCAATGATCCGAATGCCGTGAGCAGAACGATGGAGGTATCCGGACTGAACCGTTTGAACTCCCGCAACACGGTCAGTCCATCCACGGTCCCCATGCGAATATCCGTGAGCACCAGGTCGAACACCGTCTGTTGGCCGCGAGCCAGCGCATCCGTCCCGTTGGAAAAAGACTCCACCTCATGCCCGTCCTTTTTCAAGGCATCGGCCAGGAGTTCGCGGGCCACGGCGTCGTCGTCGATCACGAGAATCTTTGCTGCCGACATTCCGCCCCCTAGATTAGTGCTGTGGCTGTTGAACGTTGTCCGGGTAACGATATCACAACCGTCGTCCCCTTCCCTACTTTGCTCTCCAGGGTGAGCGTCCCGCCATGCGCCTGGACAGTTTCCCGACTGATGAACAGTCCCAGGCCGGTCCCCTTCCCGATCGCCTTCGTCGTAAAGAACGGGGTAAACGCTTTCTGGAGATCCTCCTCCGGCATACCTGAGCCCGTATCGCTGACGACGATCGTGACCATCGTGGTGACCGTCGCATTTCCCACGCGCAAGCCCACCTCGATCTCGTCCGGCGTGGCCGCTCGGCTGCCGGCGCTGATGGTCACAGTCCCGCCCTCCGACGTCGCCGCGATGGCGTTGGCAAACAGATTGACCAGCACTTGGTGCAGCTTTTCAGCATCGGCCCAGACCAGCGGCAACGCGTCTCCAAGTTCAACCCGGAGCGCCACGCCCTTCGCTTGAAACGCTGGCTCCATCAATGCCGCCACAGGCGTCACGACAAGGTCGACCGGCAACCAGGTGGGATCGGGCTTCCGCTGCCGGGTCGAGGACAAGAGATCCTGAATAATGCCGACCACGCGCGTCAGCTGCCCGTCGATCACATCGATGCGCTTCCTCATATCCGGCGTGACCGTCGGCTCTTCCGCCAAGGCCTGGACATGCCAGGCGATCGAATGCAACGGTGTGCCCACCTCATGCGCAACCGACGCCACCAGTTGCCCGACGGCCGCGAGCCGCTCAGACCGGTTGAGTTGATCTTTCACGTCGACCAACTGCGCATTGGCGCGCAACAGATTTTCCGTTTGCCGGGCCAGCGCGGCGCGGGCCGCTTCTTCCCGGGCCTTCCGCTCCTCCCAGCTCATGCCGATGTAGGCCACAATCAGCAACACGCCGACAACCACCGTGCGATTGATCACGGCGGATTGAAACCGTCCCGGCTTCGTCGGCTGGAGAAGCCCGGCATAGGTCGCTACCACGCAGGCCAACACCGTCACCAGCATCAGCGTCCGATTGCGCAGGATCGCCACGAGGAGAATGGGCAGCACATAGCCGTAGGCGCCGACGACGTTCGCCGGCGCCAGCTTTTCAATAATGACGATGGTGAGAAAACAGGCGCCGGCAATGCTCAGCACCAGCCAATTGCGGGTCTTCATCGTGCAGCACTCACTCCGGTGGAAGAGGCGGAAGGACCGATGCGCGCGCGCCCCTCGTTCTTACACAAGTGGACGGGCTGAACGCAACTGCGCGGCGAGCGACGCGAAGCGGGAATCCTGCACCATCTGCTCAACGGTCGCAGTCAATTTCCTGGACCAGTTGGGATGCTGATCGACGGTGCCGGGCACATTGGTCTGCGCCCGTTGACCGAGCACATCTTCCACGTTCGCGAGGACGACCCAGGAGGGCGTGCGTGCGAGATAGAGATGCAGCGCTGCCGTCAGATCCGCGGTCATCACCGGACTCTGGGCCGGATCGTCCGACAGGCCATTCGGCAGGAGGCCCTCGGATCTCAACGCCGCGAGCAACCGAGCCTTGTCGACTTGCCGTTCAGCGAGCGCACCCCGACGAGCCTCCTCGCTCGCACAAAGGCCAAGGGTGACGCGCGTCTCGATATCGGTGCCGTCCCAGTAGCCGCTCAATGTCGGCAAATCATGGGTCGTCACGACCCCGAGCGATTGAGCGGGATAGGCCGAAGGGGACTTTAGACTGCCGTCCCCGTTTCGTTCGAAATAGAGGACACGATACGAAAGCACGCCGACTGCGGCCAACCGATCACGCACCCAATCAGGCACCGTTCCCAGATCTTCGCCAATCACCAACGTTTTGGCTCTCGTGCTCTCCAACGCGAGAATCGCAAGGAGATCGTCCGCCGGATAATGCACATAGGTCCCCTTGGACGCCGGCATCCCGCGAGGAATCCAAAAGAGCCGGAATAAGGCCATCACATGATCGATGCGAATCGCCCCGCCATACCGGAGATTATTCCGCAGCAGCTCGATGAAGAACTGATAGCCGCTGGCGCGCAGCTTCACAGGATCGGACGGCGACAACCCCCAATTCTGCCCCTCCGGTGCAAAGGCATCGGGCGGAGCACCGCAATCGGCCTGGTGCGCCAAGACCTCCTGGAATCGCCATCCGTCTGCACCGTAGCGATCACTGCCCAGCGCGAGGTCGTGATACAAACCCAACGGCATCCCGGCCTCGTCGGCTTGCAACCCCACAGCGATCAGTTGCTCAGCCGCCACCCATTGCACATACTGAAAGAACCGCACCCGCGTCATATGCCGTCGCTTGAATTCGGCGACCGCGTCGCTCGCGGGCGCGCGATAGACTTCCGGCCAATCCGCCCATACGACTGAGCGGGACTGCACAAATTGCCGCTCATCTTCGAGCGCCTGAAAGAGCGCATACTCAGCCAGCGGCGTCCCCTCTTGCTGAACGTAGGAATGAAAGAACCAGCCGCGGGCGGTCGTCGGCTTCAGATCCGGCTCCATTCCCTCAAAGTTGTCACGCAGAAAGGTCCGATAGCAGAGGTCCAGCACCGTTCGCTTGAGTGCGGCGACCGCTTCGTAGTCCACATATTCGCTCGTTCGAGCCTTCGTCAGTTGTGCGCGAAAGGAGGGATCGGCCAAGTGCTTCTGAACATCTGGCGTAGTCTCGGCTTCAGCCACCCGATCGATGTCGATATAGAGCTCGTTGAGATATAACCGGCTACTCGGCGAGTACGGACTGATGTGATAGGGCCTGGTGTTCTTCAGTGCGTGCAAGGGGTTCAACCCGATGACCCCGGCGCCTAACTGTGTGCCCGCCCACTCGACGAGCCTGGACAAGTCGCCAAAATCTCCGATCCCCCAGTTCTGTTCACTGCGCAGCGAGTACAGTTGCAGGGCAAGCCCCCACGTCCGCGTGCCGGCCTGAAACGATTCAGGGACATAGCAGCGCGCCGGGGCCATGATCAGACGGAACTGAAGTTCAACCGGCGCAGACCCGCCCTGCACCCAGACCTTCACATCGTAATATCCAATCGGCAGATCCTGCGGCAGGGGAAGCGCCACCCGGATATAGCGACGATTCTGGATCAGACGCTCCTCATGAATCGGAAGACCCGGCCCCTCTTTCCACTCACCGTGCTTGTCGCCGCTTTCACCGGACACCATCCAATGGATGTGAAGCTGCCCGTCATCGGAGGACTCGCTACGCACGTGCAACGGCCAGTCGCGAGGCGCTTGACCAGTCCGCACCACACAAACCGGGTCACAGCCCTGCACCCACGGCCGTCGATCCCAGGCGGTGAGTTCTTCAATCAGCGCGGTACGATCACCCACGCGAAACCCCATGGCCGAAAGAATGGCTCGACGGGTTTCATCGGTCGTCACATGGC
>CAZXNN010000191.1:0-3713 GCA_964641915.1 uncultured Nitrospira sp.
CCATGGCCGGATTCTAGGAGGGCGGGGAAGGGGAAGTCAAACGAGGGAAGGGGAGCGCAACGATACAACTTGACCGTGCAGATTTATGGAGGTGTAACGTCAAGCGATGCCCCACCTCTTTTCTTGTTCGGGAGCCTGAAAGGGTTAGCGATAGGCGAACACGTCCATCTGAATTGACTTAAAGGGTTTCGCTTCCCCATGAACCATGCGCCGAACTCGCTCGGTGGCGTCGCGGCTGAACACGGCTTCGCCGCAATGGAGGCAGACCGTCGCAGGAATTTGCTCAACGCGCACGGGCTTGCCCTCGATATCAAAGACCTCGCTCACCAGTTCTTGACGACTTTCGCTCTTTCCGCACACATGACAGCGAAACATAGCTACCTCCGTCTGGCGAAATCATACCACTCTGCCTATGTGGACGAAATAAGGAGTTGGAGAAACATTGATGGACGCACAATCTTTATCCCTTCAAAGGATTGCAGATGGAGAAGGTCGAGATCGCCGGTGACAATATAGTTTGCTTCGCCCGCCAAGGCGCAGGCCAGGACTTGAAGGTCGTCTGGGTCACGGAGGAGGGCTGAAGTAACGTTCGGTGCCGTGACAACCAAAGCGGCGCTGGTGAATAAGGTGACGAAGTCGCGAATGTCTGAGAGCGAAAGGCGGTACCGGTCTTTCAGATGCGGGCGAGAGAGGGCTTCTCGCAATTCGAGAAGCAGCGGTTGACTGGTGACCACATCGAAGTGTCCAGCCCGCCATGACTGTAATACCTTTGCCGGAGTTCCGCGAGGGGTGATGAGAGCGCTGATGAGAATGTTGGTGTCGAGAACCGCTCTAGGCACTACGCTTCCTGTGGCTGGAAGAAGGCGTGTCTCGAACAGCCTTTACGGCTTTAGTGGCATCACGATAGGCCTGCCGGGGCGGCTTTGTGCGGTTCTTTGCCCATACCCGGTCGAGCACTCTGAAGAGTCGATCGCGTTTTGTCGTCAGTGTTTGGTATCGGTCAAAATCAATCATCGCGACGACGGGTTTCCCGTGCTGTTCAACGATAACCGTATCCTTCTTGCCTGAGACCCGCCCGACCAGTTCGGTAAAGGCATCCTTAGCTCGCTTGTCGCTTAACGTTTTGATCATGCGAAGATTCTAGCCAGCAGGCAGATCGAAGTCAAACTGGGGCGGCAGAGTAGGGCAATAAGGGCGGCTCGACCTGATTCGCCTTGTCGAGGAGGCTGAACGGGGTGCAGCTTATGCGACCTCTCGCCGTTTCCCTGTCCGTGCATGCTTAGGCGGACTACCCGTCTTTGCCAGCGTCGCCATCTTGAGCAACACGCGCAATCCGTCATTGACAGCATCCGCTGTTGCGAAGTGCCGCCGTAGTTCGGGCGCGATGACCACGGCGAGGGCGCCTTTCGGAAAACGATGCGCGTGTCGTCCTCTGACGGCCTTGTCCCAATCGTATCGCTCTAACGCGTCTTCCGGCGGAATTGGCTTACGATGCGTCGAGGTCTTTTTCATATTTTCTCCTTTGGATGGGCGAGGCTTTTCGCGCGCTGATTAACCGAATGCGGTCTCCTCGTTCTTCATACACGACGAACAGTATCCGTCCGCGCATCGAATGGCCAATCAATACAAACCGTCCCGGTATATATCGGTCGGGCGCATCAATCGCCAGTGGATCTGCGAAAGCCGTGAGGGCTTCCTCAAAGGGCACGTCATGCTTGAGACGGTTTGCGAGGGCCTTCGTCTCATCCCATTCAAAATCCCCATAGTGTCGAGTCGTCACGGCTCAGAATATTACCACAGCCGACAGACCCTTTCCGAGGGCGATACAGTATCACTTGTACGGTAGATCTCCTGAAAAGCGGAAGTGGCGGATCAGTCCGATTAAGCGCCGTCGAGGAGGCTGAACTGGGTGTGCAGATGGAGATAAACGAAGGATGAAACCATGGCCGGATTCTAGGAAGGCGGGGAAGGGGAAGCCGAACGAGTCGAGGAGGTGACTAGTTTGTCACACGAATGGTGAGCGATCGAGAAGCGGTGCGATTGGTTGGTAACGTAGAATCGCGAACGGTATATGTTCGGGTAATCGTAGCCGTGGCAGTCGGTGTACCCGTGATCGTTCCGGTGGAGCTGTTGAGTTGGAATGGAGTTGGCAGAGCTGTGGACACCGACCATGTGTACGGAGGAGTGCCACCCGATGCAACAAGCGTTTGACTGTAGGGTGTTCCGACTTTCCCATTGGGAAGTGTCGTCGTTGTGAACACCAGCGTGGGCACCGTAAGGTTGATCGTCAGGCTCAGTTGCTTGTTGTTTGTCAGATTGAAGGGTACAGACGAATCGAATACCGTAAATGTATAGGTGGCAGTACCGTTTGTGCCAGGCAGAGGAGTGCCACTGATTGAACCGGGCGACAAGAGATTCAGCTGCAACCCATTCGGAAGCGGAGGATTCACGGACCATGTATAGGGCGGAACACCCCCGGTCGCCTGCAAAGTTGTGTTCGGGGGATAGATCTGGTTTACCGTTCCGGATGGAAGCGAACTAGTGGTAATTGTCGGTGGCACAGGGGCCGAATTAATGGTCAATAGCAAAGGTTTCTGAATGGTCTGGTTCGGTGCTGACGAATCCAACAACGTAAATGTGTATGTGGTCGCATCTTGTGCGGTTGGTGTGCCGGTAATGGCTCCAGTTGCCGGATCTAATTGGAGATTAGCGGGTAATGCAGGGTTTACAGACCAGGTATAAGGCGTAATACCACCAGAGGCTCCCAGGGTCGTCGCATATGGCTGGTTCACGGTTCCGGTAGGCAATGACGTCGTTGTGATCGTCAGGGCGCCAGGCCCAGGCGCCGGGGCTGGAGCAGTAGAGACGTCGCCGCACGACACGGCTCCAATCGCAAGGGGAAGCAATAGGACAAGCGTCCAGAGATTCGCAGGGGCTCTCTCAGTGTTGCGCGCCAACTCTAATATCCGCACGACGATCTCTTCGAAGTCATGGCAATGAAATCCGACGTCACTCTTCGCAAGTGTCGGCTGATAGCCGGTTTGCGCTCGGTCGAAATTATTTGCGCATCATACAGGAAAAACCCTGAGCTTGTCTGCCCTACGAAGGGGGAGGGGGAAGGGGAAGGCTGAGCAGGTATTCGTTGCCTAGGATGTGGAGTAAAGGGAGGGGCGCATTATGGATTGACGGAGGTGTTGCGACTCTGTTTTTGCCTCACAACAGTTCCGGTAAGTTCTCTTGTCTGCTGCTTATGGCTCAACCGTAACAGTGACAGTATAGGTTTTGGGCGATCCGTTTTGTGCAGTGACCTCAACGAGGATTGGATTGGCGCCTGTGACTAACGGAATGCTGCCTGAAGGGACACCAGAAATTGCTGCAGCACCATTAATGGTCAAGGTCGCGGTTGAGTCTGCAACCAATGCAGTGACGGCGGTGGCCAAGGTGGTATTGAGAACCACTACATCGTACGTTGTGGTCCCGGCAGCAAAGACTGGGACGAGCACTCCGGCGGAAACAGACAAGGCAGACAGATCGTTATTTCCTCCGAGAGCGGCTCGGTTCACAGTCACCGTGTAGGTTTTCGTCGTGCTGTTGGGGGCCGTGACGATGATGGTAACGGGCGTAGAAGTTCCCGCGGCTCCGAGGGTGATCAGAAGGCTGGTGGTGGGTGAGCCATTAATGGTGACGGAGGCGCCGGCATCCTGGGCGGCCGC
>CAZXNN010000191.1:3813-6406 GCA_964641915.1 uncultured Nitrospira sp.
TGGTGGTGGGTGAGCCATTAATGGTGACGGAGGCGCCGGCATCCTGGGCGGCCGCAGTCACAGTGACGCTGCCAACCCCGCTGGCGACGTCGACCGTGTAGCTGGTTGTATTGGCATTAAACACTGGGATTAAGGTGCCTGACGAGACGGTCAAACTCTGGAGATTGTTATTTCCTCCGAGTGCGGCGCGATTCACGAGCACCGTGTAGGTTCTCGTCGTGCTATTGGGGGCTGTCACAACTATGGTGACGAGCGTGCTTGCTCCGGGGGCGTTGAGAGTGACCAGTAGGCTGGTGGTGGGTGAGCCATTAATGGTGACGGAGGCGCCGGCATCCTGGGCGGCCGCGGTCACGGTGAGACTGCCGACCCCGCTGGCGACGTCCACGGTATAACTGGTTGTCCCGGCGGCGAACGCCGGGGATAAGGAGCCTGGTGAGACCGTCAAGCTCTGAAGATTGTTGTTCCCCCCGAGCGCGGCTCGATTCACAGTCGCAAAGTAGATCTTTTGGCTTCCATTCGGAGCGGTCACCGCTATTGTGACGAGGGTGCCCAATCCGGGGGCGTTGAGAGTGACCAGTAGGCTGGTGGTGGGCGAGCCATTAATGGTGACGGAGGCGCCGGCATCCTGGGCGGCCGCGGTCACGGTGAGACTGCCGACCCCGCTGGCGACATCCACGGTATAACTGGTTGTTCCGGCGGCGAACGCCGGGGATAAGGAGCCTGATGAGACCGTCAAGCTCTGAAGATTATTATTCCCCCCGAGCGCGGCTCGGTTTACGAGTACCGTGTAGGTTTTTGTCGTGCTGTTAGGCGCCGTCACGACAATCGCAATGGGTGTGCTGAATCCTGCGCCGTTTAGGGTAACGGATTGGCTTGTCGTCGTCTGGCCATCGATGCTCACTGCAGCGCCGACATCCTGGGCTTGTGCGGTTACGGTCACGCTGGTAACGCCACTCGCAACATCCACCGTATAACTGGTTGTCCCGGCGGCGAACGCCGGGGATAAGGAGCCTGATGAAACCGTCAGGCTCTGAAGATTGTTGTTCCCTCCGAGCGCGGCTCGATTCACGGTCGCAAAGTAGATCTTCTGACTCCCATTGGGGGCGGTCACTACGATTGTGACGAGGGTGCCCAATCCAGGTCCATTCAATGGCGTAATGGTCCGGGCTTGGCCTGAATTGGTTGCCTGCCCGTTGATCGTCATAGTCGCATTGGTATCTTGCAGGGTTGCAGTCACATTGACGCTATTGACGCCACTGTCGACGTCCACTGTGTAACTCGTTTCGCTAGCCGTAAACGTGGGAGATAAGGAGCCCGGCGACACAGTCAGATTCTGAAGGCTGTTGTTCAGGGCGCGATTTACGGTTACTACGTAACTGTTCTGACCGCCATTTACGGCCGTGACAACAATCGTAATAATGGTGCTAAACCCGGCTGGTTGAAGCGTAATAGGGAGGGCCTGCCCTGCGTTGGTTACTGCTCCGTTAATAGTCATCTTTGCGGAGGCATTCTGAGGGGCCGCTGTGACCGTGACGCTAGAGACGTTGAAAGCCACGTCCACAACGTAACCAAGTGCGTCGCTAGAAAATACAGGCTGCAGCGGTCCTGGGTTGACATCCAGGCTGGAAAGCTTTGCATCCGGCGATGGAGGCGCCACCGGCGCCGGGGCGTTCGACACGTCTGAGCAGGCTCCGAGGCCTAGAGCGACGAGGAGTGAAACGAATACTGTCCAGAATGTGTGTCGGTTGAAAAGATGCGTACCCATTGTAGAGCCTCGATGATGGATGGAACTCTTCCTTGGAGGCAGAGAGCTCAGTTGAATGGTACTTCTCGACGTACGCATCATAATCGGTAACGGTGGGCGGAGTCTACCCTACGGATGTAGAGGGATGCCTGAGAGGCGGAGGTCAAGGTCCAGGTTTGGTCCACACATTAGAAATTGAATCCAGCTTTTCTGAAGTGAACGTCTTGCCTGGCGTCCGCTCCGGCTCATTCTTGAACTTCCCCGACCCATTTGCTATTCTTCGCCCGCCTTCCAAGAGACAAACCATTACTTTATCGAGCATTTTTGAAGGAGCGTTGATATGGCCAGCATCAAGCGGGCGCTGATTAGTGTTTCAGATAAGACGGGAGTCGTTGAGATGGCCAAGGGCTTGGAAGCCCTTGGGGCAGAAATCCTCTCGACGGGCGGGACGGCCAAAGCGTTGCGCGATGCCGGGGTGAAGGTTACCGATGTGGCGGCGTATACGGGCTCGCCGGAGATTCTCGATGGCCGGGTGAAGACGCTCCATCCGAAGATCCATGGCGGCTTACTCGGGCGCCGCTCGGTGCCGACTCATGTCGATCAGATGAAGCAGCACAATATCGGCCCGATCGATGTCGTGGTGGTGAATCTCTATCCCTTTGAAGCCACCATTGCGAAGCCGAATTGCCCATTTGAAGAAGCGATTGAGAATATCGATATCGGCGGTCCGTCGATGCTGCGCTCTGCGGCGAAGAATCATGAAGATGTGCTGGTCGTGGTCGATCCGGCAGACTATACGCGCGTATTGGATGCGGCAAAGGCGGGGACGGTTTCGCATGGGTTGCGTCG
>CAZXNN010000192.1:0-6394 GCA_964641915.1 uncultured Nitrospira sp.
CCCGTACCAATACATGTAGAGCGTCGCGGTCTCGAGCAGGAAGAGGGCGCAATAGACCATGAACGACGGAAAGAAGATGTCGCTGAGATAGGCCATCAGCTTGGGATAGGCGCCGATGAGAATGAACAACAGAATGCCGCCGAACAGGGCGGTGGTCGAATAGGCGGAACTCAACAGCTTGGTGAATTCTTTGGCCAGCTTGTCGTAGCGCTTTTCGCCGCTCTTCCAGCCCACCACTTCGCACAGCCACGCAAAAATCGGCACGCCGAGCACAAAGCCCGCGAGCAAGAGATGCAGTTGCGCGACGATCCAAACCAGATTCCGGCTGCCGATACCGGGCACGTCACGATAGGCCACGGCCGATGCGCCGCCAGAATCCGCCGCCAAGCCGACCGCCGGAGCGGCCAGCACTCCCAGGGTCGCCACGAAGGCAGCCACCGCAGCGGGCGATTCGGTCAAAAACCGAATGAGCCGTTCAATCATTCCAGGCCGTTGCATCATGGATATCACCTCTCCGTCGCCCAGTCTTAGGGTGTTGCTGGAGCCTTCACCGGTGCCTTGGCATCAGCGGGCTTGGCCTTACCGGCCTTCCCCTTGTCTTTCTCTTTGTCTTTCGCTGCCTCTTCGTCGGCTTTCTGCTTTTCGATCGCCTCAACCTGGGCCGCAAGCTGAGCCACATGCTTCTCGGCTTTATTGAGCGTATCGACGGGCTTGTAGAGCGGTGCGGCTTTGACTTCAGGCTTTTTGCAGCATTCATGCGGATGGGGCGTACTGACCGGCAATCCGGACCAAAACAGCATCGAGAGCACGAAGCCCACCAGCGTGATGGCCGTCAGCATCAGCCCTTGGTCGGCCGGCACACGCATCAAATCCCACCGCGTGACCAACGCTTGATAATCTCCCGATGCGGGTCCCGCACTCTGCGCCGCACTCCGGATCACACGACCAACGAGAGACACGCCCAGCAGCATCATGACGATCAGGACTGTCGTAGAGGCGCCGCCCCAGAGGGTAAGTTCGATCCCGATTTTTTCGGCTACAGGAACCGCCTTCAACATCTCGGTTTCAAAGAGGCTGTGCGACAACTCTATAGACGTCTGCGTGGCAAAGCTCACGACCACCCACAAGATCGGCATAAAGAGCGCGCCTACGAGCGCGGTCTTGAGCCATAGTGATAATCCAAGTCCGTCCGGCGGCTCTTTGCCGAGCTTTTCAAGAAAGAACGTCCTTGCCACAACGCCAGTGGCCCAAATATCTATGGGGATGCAAATCAGGAAGAGCAGCGCAATCCCGGCGCCTTCCCCGAGGTGGGGCTCAGCCACCATGGCGATAATTGGCATGGCAAAGACGGTCACGGGACTGGCAAGATACATGAGACACGCCAGGCCAATGCGGGTCTCAAAATGAATCAGGCCCAACGCCATGAACAGAAGACAAATGCCAATCTTGATTGGGAACCCGGTCCAACAGGTGGACCAGAGAACGTTCAATCCAAGCTTTACAGGGGACGGTAATTCTCGCTCG
Source organism: uncultured Nitrospira sp. (assembly GCA_964641915.1). Lineage (GTDB taxonomy): Bacteria > Nitrospirota > Nitrospiria > Nitrospirales > Nitrospiraceae > Nitrospira_D. The sequence continues at coordinate 1,525 of CAZXNN010000192.1, forward strand.
GTCATAGTTTCATCTGGGGCGCGGTTCACGTCGCCCCGCTCAACTAGTCCAAAAATTCCCGGTTGATAATGGCGGCCACGGTAAAGAGAAGAATCATCGCCATCACGACAATCCAGCCGATCAGCGCGATGGGGCGCTTGAAAATATTCCGCTCAGGGTCTTTGTCGATGAAGGGCAAGGCGGCCAACAAGGCCATAAATGCGCCAGGCAGGGCCATGGCGCCCACGAACTGCCCGAACTCGCCACCGAACATTTTAAGACGCAGCAATTGGAACAGGAACAGGAAGTACCACTCCGGCTCAGGATGATAATCGCCAGGATCCGGCGTCGCTTCCTCAAGGAGCACCACCGGCTCCCAGAACGCCAACGCGCAGATAGTAAAGAACACCGTGATCATCCCGACAATATCTTTCCAGATTTGGCGCGGGAAGAAATAGTCGGTCTTCGCCTTGATCTCTTCCGGAGTGCCACGGAACGGGCCGGCTGGACCGGCGGCCCTAAACAAGAAGATATGCAACCCGGCAAGACCCATCAAGGCCGCCGGCAGAATCATCACGTGAATGACAAAAAAGCGACTGAGCGTCATCTGTCCTGGAATCGCCCCACCCTTGAGGAAACGGGCCATGAAATCTCCGATGACAGGAGTCTTGTCCATAATCTCGACACCGACCGTCGTCGCCCAATAGGCGCGCTGGTCCCATGGAAGCAAATAACCAGTAAACCCGAAGCCCATGACGATTCCGAAAAGGGCCAGACCGACCAGCCAGATCAATTCGCGAGGAGTCTTGTAGGCGCCCCAGAGAAAGACCTGCGACATATGCGCGAACACACAGACCACCATCGCGGTCGAACCCCAGAAATGGTAGCTGAGGAGGAACCACCCGTAATCGACTTCGTGAATGATGTATTGCGTGCTGGCAAACGCGTGATCGGCCGTGGGCACATAGTAGAACATCAGCAGAATGCCGGTGACGGCCTGCATGATGAAAATGAACAACAGGATGGAGCCGAAGACGTAGGCCCAACGGGAGCCTCCGGGGACCGGCTCGTTAAGCATCTTTGCTTGAATCGTCTTAAGGCCAACCCGCTCGTCGACAAAGGCAATGACCTTTTCGAGTGCGGTGAGCTCAGTTGAAGAGGACGGTGTCTGTTGCATAGTGATCAGATGATCCGGATTTGAGTTTTAGTACCGGCCTTGAATTCCATATCGATGATTTCGACTTCGCCTGTGGCAGACACTTTAATGGGAAGCGAGTCGAGCGCCCGCGGCGCCGGTCCGTCGAGCACTTTTCCGGACGCGTCATAGATGCTCAAATGGCAGGGACAGAGGAACACCTGCCCCAACACTTTGTGCTGCCGCCACTTATATCCGCACCCGAGGTGGGGACATTTTCCGGAAAACGCGACGAAGGGGAAATCTTTCTTATTCGTCCAGACCGTCTTGCCGAAGGCATCCTTAAATTCCATGTCCTTGCCCTGATAGACCTTCTCAAGGACGGCAGGAGTCACCTTCAACACCCAGACGTTCTTCTCGATCTCGGATTCAGGCATGTAGGCTTCTTTGACCTTGCGCTTATACTTGAACTGGAAACCGATATCGTCTTGCTTGATCTTGCTGACATTGCCGATCTTGAGCCATCCGTTGTCGAACGGAGAATACATGGGCTTCATGAGATAGCGCAGAACCGGAAAGGCGATCGGCAGCCCGAGGAGAAAGCCGATAACGTGAGTAAAATTCATGAAGAACGTGCGCCGCTTGACGCTCTTCTCCAACTCAGGGAACGGGACCAGCACTTCACCAGGCGTGACATGCACCCGCTCTTCTAGATGGGCAATCTCGACTTCATGCGTCGTCACATAATCATCACGCTTGAACGGCGGCAGCTCAAGAATGTCGCCGGCTGCCGCCCGCAGCTCAACGAAACCCTCACCGACCGACTGGACAAACGTCATGGCGACTTGCCGCTCCCCGCTGCCATTCGTCGATACAACGATATGGCTGATCTCATGGGAGAGAGGGTCGACGATGACCTTGGAGACTTCCCCGATTTCACGGTCCGTCGCGCGGACTTTTGATTTGAGTTTCGGCTGCATCATTACTTCATCTTGATGGGTTTCGGTGTATTGACTGATGTATTCTTAAACGTCGCGAGCCAGGAAGCCAAGGCCTGCACATCCTTGAGCTCCATCAGATCCTTATACTTGTCCGGCATCTTCCCCTTTTCATACTCGGCATCAAAACCCTCTGCCTTGTAGGACTTGGGATCAAGAATCTTCTTGGCGATTTCTTCCTGCGACAAGAGCGTCCCGATGTTATCGAGTTCAGGTCCCCGCTTCTTTCCACCCTCGCCCTTCAATTTATGGCAGTTGTAGCACTCCTGCAGCTGCCATTGCTCTTCCCCGATTTTCAGGACATCGCCGCCAGAGGCTGCGGCAGAAGCAGGAACCGCCGCAGCCGCGCCGGCATCTTGACCGGCCGCACCCTGCACGGTGCCCAACGCCTTAATCCGCTCCGTCAATTCCTTGGCCTTGAGATCCAGCTCCTTGGTGCGCGCGATGACTTCATCGGCCTTCCAGGGATCGAGAATGTTGGGCTTGCCCTTCAGAATTTTGACGATCTTCCCCTTTTCATCTTCCGGATCGTATTGCGGCCAGAGGGACGCGCCGGAGATGAACACCGTACAAAGAATCGCATAGAAGACCAGAAGAGACACAAGCGCCTTGCCGCCGCTCATCACCTTCATCGTCGGGGCATCGAGAATCAAGAAGACGACGGTGCCGAGCACGGCATACCCAAAGAAAAGCCATCGGAAAACAGGCGGAAAATCGAACGCCATCGTGGCCACATATAGGCCGACGCCGATCACGAGTCCGACGATAATCTTGATGATTGCCTTGCCCATATTGCTCCTCGTTCTAGATCCCTATGAATGCACCAGGATAAATTCGACCGTTACTTCGCTCCAGCAGGAACCGGACTGCCCTCTGGCGCATGCTCTTTCGGATGCGACGCTCGGAGCGTCACCAGAATCGCAAAACTCACCACGGCGTAGAACACCACGGTAATCCCCGTGATATACCAAGCGGAGTAGGCCAGCGTCGGCGTAAAGGACTCCGCCGTAAAGTCAGGCAGCAAGTTGTACGTGTGAAAGTACTTCCGCAAGAGCGAGCGAACCGCCCCCATCAGCCCCATCGTCCAGATCGCGCTGAAGGCGAGAAAAATCAGGACGAATTGCGAAGCGTAATCGATCTTACCCCAGACAATGGTCCCTTGAGTCACGGCCCGATTGTAGATGATGTAATTGACCACCGTGACGAAGACGAGCGTGAAGGCCGCTGAATTCTTTGCCGGCATCAACGCCAGGAAGTTCCAATCCGACGGCAATTCCAACTCTGCGACTAACTTCGCGCCGGTCGGGACAAATCCGTGCGGCGTCAGCCAGATTGCGTTCCCCACTACCACCATCAAGAAGCCGATCTTAATGACCGTCCTTGATGAGACCGTGATCGGGATAAAACGGCCGAGAATGGCCGGCGCGAGCAACATGGGCAAGAGGAACATCAGCGACTTTGGATCGGGCGCCGGATAATCCGTCAGCACCTTGGTCATGACCAAGGGAAGCGCGATCATCACAATCGGGGCGATGATGGTCATACGGACCTTCTCGACGCCCTCAATGCGTTTCATACTGAGCCAGATGTAATAGTTACTGGCCAGGAAGATGAGCCCGATCATCGCCCCCTGCATCTCAAAGAACATCGACAACTGGTCCGCCATCATGTACGGACAGATGGACGCATCGTAGTCGCACAGCTCATAGGCCAACAGATAGCCCATGAATGGGAGGAACAAGAGCGCACCCACACCGATCATATTGCCGACGAAGCCCATCCAATCGTAATAGGCCCGCTCCTCGTCCTTCGTCGAGCCCATGTACATGTACGCGGCGATCAGGCCGGCCACAAAGCCGCCGAACGTCACGTTCCCAACCAGCCGGTGCAGATTGAGCGGCATCCAACTGTAATTGAACATCTTGTCCCAGATGCTGGCAGTCGCCAGGAACTCAACGGGAGAGACGCCCTCAGCTTTCACCGGGGTATTCATGAAGGAGGTCGGGCCATCGATGACAAAGAGCGTAATCGAGCCGATCAGATTCAACAGCACACCGAGGGCGATGTGACGCGCCTTCTTGTTTCCCTTCCAGGCATCCCATGTATAGAAATACATGTAGAGGACAAACGTTTCACCGATGAACAACAGCGGATAGATCACGGCGAAGACGATGAAGAAGTGATTGATGAGCCAGGTTGTGAACTGCGGATAGGTCGCCAGCAACACGAAGATGAACAAGCCGCCGGTCAGCGCGGTCATGCTGTACAGGATGACCGTGACCTTCGTGACCTCTTTGGCCAATCGATCATAGCGGGGATCCTGCTTCCGGTATCCCAGCCACTCTGAGATCACGACGAATATTGGCGCCCCAAGGATGAATCCCGCAAACAGGATATGGAGCTGAGCGACGATCCAGACCGCTGTCCGGTTCCCGGTATAAGGGAATTCAACCGGCGGCGTCCCAGGGGCCTGTGCATAGGCCACCCCGCCGAACAGCGCCAGAAGCGCAATGAGAGCCATGAGACTGCGCTGCCATGTTTTCATGATGCCTCGCCGCTCCTCCTCACTAGATTAATCTGCGATCTACTTGCCGGCTTCCGGAGCTGCTGCTGGGGCTGCAGCTGCAGCCGACACGGCCGCTGCATCAACCCAGGCCTTCTTGCCCTCATCCCAACCCTTACCGGCCAAACCGAAGTTGCGCTCATACAGCACGAGCTTCCAGCGATCTTCATCTGAGAGCTTGCTCTTCCACGCCTT
>CAZXNN010000193.1:0-6372 GCA_964641915.1 uncultured Nitrospira sp.
CTCCTACTCGGTCGGACGGTTATGGTGTTCGGCCTGGCGCTTCGGTGTGACGTTGCTCAAGCTCAAATATTCCTTCTAGAACTGATAGGCTTCCAGCATCCTCCGTAAGGCCGGCTCGGAACTCCGGTCGCCCTGGTTCGAATCAGGGTGAAGCTGCTTCGCTTTCTGCCTGAACGCGGTGGTGACATCAGCGAGCGAACTGCCGAACTCGACGCCCATAATCGCATAGGCGTCCATCGCATTGTTGACGCCGGTCCCGCCTTGCGAGAGATCCCCGCTCCCGCTGGCGGCTTTGAGCATATCCGCGAGGCTGACCCTTTTGCGACGCCGGCGTGGTCGTTCGCGAATTTCACTGTCGAACTCATCCCAGCGATCTTCGACAAATTCGAGACGCGATTCAAGGCGCATGGCGCCGGACAGGTCGCGGACGACGCCGAGCTCGTCATCGATCTCAATCAGCGATCTGATGACTTCTTCCAGCCCCTGTTCGACCCGGAAGAAGCTATCGACTCGCGATTCCATCATCGTATCGACGGCGAGTTCGAGGCTGGTCTCCGTTTTCAGGCGCAGCGAATCGATCCGCTGGCGCATGCCCCTCTGAAATTTGATGAATTTGCTTTGTGTAAAAGGCATGGTCGGCCGGTCCACCGGCCGCGGCATTGTAGCACAGTGTGATTCCCGGCCAGTAGAGGGTTCTTCCGGCTCGCGACTGTGTCTCTGTGCGCTGAAGAGAAGGAAGCGAGGGGACGGCCTATTTGGTGAAGGAGTCGGTCGTTCCCTGGGCTCGTCTGCGCGCTATGCCGCTGTCGCGTGCGGCGGCTGCCACAGCCTGGGCGACCTGGGGGACGACGGTTTTATCGAAGAGGCTGGGAATAATGTAGTCCTCGCTGAGCGCGCTTTTAGGAATCACGTCGGCAATGGCCTTGGCGGCGGCCAGTTTCATGGCCTCATTGATCTGGCTGGCTTGAACGTCGAGTGCCCCGCGGAAGAGGCCGGGAAAGGCCAACGCGTTATTGATCTGATTGGGGAAATCGGATCGCCCGGTGGCAAAGATACGACAATGGGAGGCGGCGAGTTCCGGCGATACTTCCGGATCCGGATTCGCCATGGCAAAGACGATACGATCAGGAGCCATCAGCTCAAGGTCTTCGGCGGTCAGAATATTGCCGACCGAGAGTCCGATAAAGACGTCGGCGCCTCTCAGCGCATCGCGCAACGTTCCCGTCGGTGCTTCCCGGGTCAGGCAGGTCGCCAGGTCGGTCCGACAGGCTCGGAGTTCTTCCGGGTTGCCGGACAGGATAATGCCTTCTTTATCGCACCCCAGCAGGTGCGAGACGCCGGCCGCCAATAACATCCGGCAGCAGGCCGTGCCGGCGGCGCCCAGGCCGTTGACGGCGACACGGATGTTTTCGATCCGTTTTCCTGTGACGAGCAGCGCGTTGGTCAGGGCGGCGAGAATCACGACCGCCGTGCCGTGCTGATCGTCGTGCATCACCGGGACATCGAGCGACGCCTTCAAGCGGCGCTCGATATCAAAGCAGCGGGGCGCACCGATGTCTTCCAGATTGATCGCGCCGAATCCCGGCGCAATGCCTTGGACGATGCGGACGATCTCGTCCGGATCCTGCGTATTCAGGCACAACGGCCAGGCGTCGATCCCGGCGAGTTCCTTGAACAGCATCACCTTGCCTTCCATCACGGGCAGGGCCGCTTCAGGGCCGAGGTTGCCGAGGCCCAACACCGCAGACCCATCCGTCACGACCGCGACGCTATTACTCTTGCTCGTGAACGCATAGACCTTGGTTTTATCCCGCGCGATAGCCTGGGAGACCCGCCCGACCCCCGGGGTATAGACCATCGAGAGGACGTTCCTGGTGTTGATCGGGAGTTTGCCTTCAACGCGAATCTTGCCGCCGAGGTGGAGGAGAAATATCCGGTCTGAGGCCGACAGCACGGTCACGTCAGGCAGAGCGCTCAGCCGAGCCAATACCTTTTCGCCGTGGGCTTCATTGTGCACATCAAAGGTGATGTCCCGAACTATTTGGGTTTTGGTCGCCGAGACAATATCCACCGCGCCCAGATTGGCCCCTTCGTCGGCTAGCAAGGCGGCCACGCGGGCGAAAATACCGGGTGTATTGGCCAGTTCCAGTCTGACGGTGAGCCGATAGTTGGAATAGGGGCCTATTTCAGCCATCAAGGCATCTCCGTCAAATCTCACTAGATAGCCTATCATATCTGTTGTTGGACTTCGGCGGGCAAGGCTCATGCGGCCGACAGTGGACCAGGGGTGACGCGCTCATTTTTTTGACCGAAGGAGTTGACTTTCTCCATATCTATGGAATACGGTGCACGAAATTTGCCTGATCGTGACAGGCACTCATTCCAAACTTTCAAAACCTTTCAGGGGGAGAACAGTTATGAAGAGCATGTTGATGGCAATCATGGCAGTCGCAATCGCAGTGACGTTCAGCGCGCCTTCCTTCGCCGGCGAAGAGAAGAAGAAGGAAGAGAAGAAGGGCGGCCACGTCGTCGTGTTCGGCGAAGAGAAGAAGAAGGAAGAGAAGAAGGGCGGCCACGTGGTGTTCGGCGATGAGAAGAAGAAGGAAGAGAAGAAGGGCGGTCACTGATCGACTGACACCGCTGCGGTGTCGGCCATCCGTGCCTCTGACTGAATATGTCAAAAGGCCTACGATCCTCATGATCGTAGGCCATTTTTCTTGCCTGCGACGTTGACCCTCCTCAGGCAGCGATGCTACGGTGCGAGCATGTCATCTACATCTGATCGCAAGCCGAATCGCCTGCATACTGAGACCAGTCCCTATCTCCTTCAACATGCCTACAATCCTGTCGATTGGTATCCCTGGGGCCCGGAGGCGCTGACCGTCGCCAGGTCGTCAAACAAACCGATTTTCCTATCGATCGGCTACTCGGCCTGTCACTGGTGCCATGTGATGGAGCGGGAGTCGTTCGAGAACGAGGCGATTGCCGCCATCATGAATCGCCATTTTGTCTGCATTAAAGTGGACCGGGAGGAACGGCCTGACCTCGACGAGATTTATATGGCCGCGACGGTGGCCATGAACAACGGTCATGGCGGCTGGCCGATGTCCGTGTTCCTCACGCCGGACCAAGAACCATTTTTTTCCGGCACCTATTTCCCTCCGGAGGATCGCTGGGGACGCCCGGGATTCGGCACGTTGCTGAAGAAGATTGCCGACTACTGGGAGAAGGATGCGGCTGGTGTGCGGACACAAGCGAAAGACATGACGGAGCGGTTAAAAGGCGAAGGCCGGATCCCCTCCCCGATTTCCGTGAGTGCATCCGTGCTGGACGAGGCCGTCACGCAATTCAAGGAAGACTTTGACAAGACCTATGGCGGATTCGGCGGAGCCCCCAAGTTCCCTCCGGCGGCCGGCCTGTCGTTGTTGCTGCGGTGTTATCGGCGAACCGGCGACGCGCACACGTTGGCGATGGTGACGAAGACGCTCGATATGATGGCGGCCGGGGGCATCTATGACCACATCGGCGGCGGATTTGCCCGCTATTCCACCGATACGCGCTGGCTCGTGCCCCACTTTGAAAAGATGCTCTATGACAATGCGCTCTTGGCCCGCGTCTATGTCGAAGCCTACCAGGGCACCAAGAACCCGGCTTATCGGCGCGTGGCCTGCGAGGTGTTGGACTATGTGCTGAGAGAAATGACCGGGCCGACCGGCGGGTTCTATTCCGCGACCGATGCGGACTCCGAAGGTGTCGAGGGGAAATTCTTCGTGTGGCAACCGGCTGAGGTGCAAGCCGCGGCGGGGAACGCAGAAGACGCCCGGCGATATTGCGCGCTCTACGACATTACGGAGAAAGGCAATTGGGAGCATGCCAGTATTCCGAATCGCCTGCGGCCTACGTCCGAAGTCGCGAAGGAACTCAATCTGACTGGCGATGAATTGCTGGAGACTGCCGCCCGCGTGACGCCTCTGCTCTACCGCGCGCGTCAACAGCGTGTCCCTCCGGGCCTCGACGATAAAATTCTCACGGCCTGGAACGGCATGATGATCTCGGCGATGGCGGAGGCGGCCCGGGTGTTCGGCGACGCTCGTTATCGCGACGCGGCCATTCAAACCGCAGACTTCCTCTTGAAGACGCATGTGCAATCCGAAGGGCGGCTTCTGCGGACGTCGCGAGCCGGCCGGGCTCATCTCGAAGCGTATTTGGAAGATTATGCCTATCTGGCGGAAGGGCTCATCGATCTGTACGAGGCGGGGGCTCCCGAGCGGTATCTACAGGCAGCTGCAGGATTGGCTGATCGGCTCCTGTCCGATTTTATCGATGGCGAAAACGGGGGATTTTTCACCACGGCGAAACACCACGAGGAGCTCATTCTTCGCAGCCGTGAAGGGGCCGATGGGGCGACACCCAGCGGGAATGCCGTGGCGGCCTCGGCCTTGGCACGATTGGCCTGCCATTTCGACCGGCAGGATTGGCGGGATGCGGCGGTCGGCGCGATCCGCGCTTACGGAAGGCAGATCACCCGCTATCCCCGTGCCTTTGCCAAGAGCCTCGCGGTGGTCGATTTTCTGGCGGAAGGTCCGGTGGAACTGGCTTTTGTCGGAGACGGTCAACAAGCGGCTGCGCAGGCACTCTATCGAGCGGTGGCGGAAGAATATCTTCCCAATCGGATCATCGCGTCGATGGATTCGAAAGCCGGCTCTATCCTCCCATTATTGCAGGGAAAATCGGTCGTTGCGGGGCAGCCCGCTTTGTATATCTGTCGGAACTTCAGCTGTCAGCGTCCCGTCACTGATTCGAGAGCCGTAGCCGAGGCGTTCCACGCCTATCGATCGGGTGCCGGCACAGCGTCTGGACGAACAGAGACGCTGCTGCGCGGGGCACAGTTGCCAGGTCATGCGACGGTACAGGGCACGGCAGCCTATGCAGCGAACATGGTGGGGCTGTCCCTGTCCGGTTCTCTCGCCCACGGATATACTGCCGCCGGATCGACCGGGCTTACGGTGTCCCGGCTGGGGTTCGGCACATACCGGGTCGATACCAAAACTCCTGAGCATCGGCAGGCGTTCAAGCAGGCCTTGGCTGCGGGCTGCAACCTCATCGACACGTCGACCAACTATATGGATGGGGACAGCGAACGTCTCGTGGGTGCCGTGTTGTCGGAGCTCGTGAAAGCGGGGCAGCTGGCGCGGGAACAGGTCGTGGTCGTCTCGAAGATCGGCTACGTGCAAAGCCAGAATCTGAAGCTGGCCGAGGCCCGGGAGAAATCCGGCCGTCCCTACCCCGACATGGTCAAGTATGGAGACGGGATTTGGCACTGCCTCCACCCGGAGTTTCTCGCCGATCAACTCGCGCTGTCGCTCGATCGATTGGGGCTTGAGACGCTTGACGTGTGTCTGCTGCACAATCCGGAATACTTCTTGTCGGAAGCCGCGCATCGAAAGGAACGCGATCTGGTCGCCTTGCGCGAGGTGTTCTATGACCGGCTGCGACGCGCGTTTGTCTATTTCGAAACGCAAGTGGCGGCCGGCCGGTTGCAATACTACGGGGTCTCGTCGAACACGGTCACCTCGCCGGCCGATCATCCCGAAGCCACCTCGCTGAGTCGGATGCTCGATGCGGCGCGGGCGGCGGCGCGCGAGGCGAATCTGTCGGCCCATCATTTCCGCTGGTTGCAATGCCCGATGAATGTCTTCGAGTCCGGCGCGTTGTTGACGCCAAATACCGGATCCGGCGGCACAGAGACTGTGCTCGATCTGGCCCGGCAGGAAGGCGTGGCCGTGCTGGTGAATCGCCCGCTCAACGCCATGCCCGGCCAAGGAGGCGGGATCCTCCGCCTTGCCGACTTCCCCCTGGAGGATCAGCCGGTGGAGTTCACCCGGCAACGGGAGCGCGTGGCCGCACTGGAGGATGAGTATCGTCGCACGATCGCGCCGTCGGTTCCGAAAAGCGGCCAGGGCACCGATCCGGCTGAATTTTTCAATTGGGCGCATGAGCTGGACCGCGTCAGGCCGCAGCTGCAAGGGTTGGAACATTGGGAGCAGATCGAACACCAGATGATTGCGCCGCACGTCAATCAGGTGTTGCAAGCCTTGTCGCGGACGCTGTCCGGTCCGGCAGCCGAGCAATGGGAAGCCTGGCGTGACCGGTATGTGCCTGAATTGCTGACGTTGCTGCGGGGATTGCGGCGCGAAGCCACGGAACGAAGTCGTCGACGGACCGCGGCAGTCGCGACCGCACTCGATGCGGCGCTCCCGCAAGGACGCCGATCGGAATCTCTTTCTCGAAAAGCGCTCTGGCTGTTGACCAGCACGCCGGGCGTGACGAGCGTGCTGAACGGCATGCGGACGCCGGGCTATGTCGAAGACT
>CAZXNN010000194.1:0-6360 GCA_964641915.1 uncultured Nitrospira sp.
AATGTGCAGTACCCGTTACGGCCGATCGTGGAGGTCGATGAATCGGGAGAGGCGGGTCACGTCGAGAGTCGGCACATCAATCTTAGTTTGACTCCGCTGGTGAGCATTATCGAAGCGCTCAAGGCGCCCGTGGTCGGTCGTCTTATTTTTGCGCCGGAGGTTCCGAGCGTGGACGTGCCGGGGGCGGCATCTGATCAGTTTACGTCACTGCTGGAGAGTCTGGACGCCATTGCAACTGCCATTCAAGGCGTCGTGGAACATGCGCGGCATCCTGGTGCGGTGCTCGGGGGAAAACCTGAAGCTGTTCCTGGTCAAGAGGCCGCGGCGGAGACGCCGGGTCAGGATGATGCTGGCTTTGACAAGGAAGTCGTGGGTTTATTTGCGCTAGAGGCGCATGAGTGGCTGGCGCAAATTCAATCGGCCCTCGCACGGCTCAGCGCCGATAAAGAGGGGCCGGTTCGTTCGCATGTTTACGGGATTGTCCTTAACGGCATTACGAATCTGGCGAAGTCTGCGGGCACGGTGCATCTTGATGAGATTGAATCGATGGCGACGAACCTGCTGCCCGCGCTTCGTGACGTCGGCGGAGCAGAGACGGCCGTTGCTTCCGAGTCGTTGCGTCAGTTACACCACGGTTTGAATCGCGTCGTTGCCGCGGTCCGGCAGTTGGCCTCCGTTCCGTCCCAGAGCGTAGCGGGAGATGAGCGGATATTCGGCGCCGGGGAGGCGCCCGCGGTGCACGCGGAGGAGACGGGTGCTGTCGAATCTGTGGAGACGGCCACGCCTAACCTCCATCCCAGCGGACCGAACAGCGAATGGTCCTCGCTCCCGTTATTAAGTGCGCTACGTGAGCTCCAGAAGGCTCGCTCGAGATCGATGCAGCCGGCTCGGGATATGTTGGAAGCGGTGATCCATCGGGCCGAAGATGTGAGTGAGACCGAACAGCCGGTCGATGTGGCTACAATCGAGCGGATCCTTCGCGACTTGGATCGGCAGGATACTGAGTTTCTTCAGGCCGTTCATTTGCGCGTTCCCAAAATGACGGAGGCGCTTGCATCGCTTCGGGCGCAGGCCGCCAGTTTCGTCACGGCGTCTCAGCTTGATCCCATTCTTGACCATGTCGAGTTCTTGCATGATCAGGCGAAATTGGTTCAGGCGATGACCCTCATGATGTTTCTCCAAGGGTTGAAGTCGTTCTTGACGGTCACGGCGTACCGAAAGGTGACATCGTTACCCATTCGCCTCGAAGCACTTGAACTGCGCTTGAAGACGTTAGTCCCCATGGCTGAGCAATGGGTGAATCTTGGGCGTCTTGAGCGAGCTACTATCGAAGAAATCCTTCCGGCCTGAAATTCCTCTCCAGGCTCATTTTTCGAGCTCGCAACCTATTGATATCACGCACTAGCTCTATGGCTTGTGGTGGGGCATTGCCACGAGCGGACGCTGCGTATCAATTTGATATCAATGAATAAAACATGCCTAAACAATAGGCACTGAGGTGGCGCTGGCACCTGTGATGCTGGTTGGCCCATCATCCACATGGATATCCACAGGTCACACACAGATTTTGTGGACATGCGGCTCTCCTGTTTCGCGGGTGGTTTTCTGAATGCCGCTGTGGGCTGGAGTATGCCGCGATGAAGGGCGGATCGTGTGACCGGGAAAGGGGAAACCGATCGACCGGCATGGTCCGCTAAGCGGACAAGGAGGTTTAGCCGTTCAGACGCGAAAAGGGGACGTTGATCCTGCTGATCATGAATGCTAGAAGAAGAACGGCAAGCCTGTCGCGATAAATACCGCTCTGCAGTCAGATGATCCCGTCTTGTGCCGCTGCGGCTCTTCGGATGGGTAGTTGTCGTGGCGGGGGCTTCGAAATGTTGTTGATGGTCTAGGATCTGTGTCTCATCGAATGAGGTGATTGTGCCAAAACTGATTACTGTACAACGGCCGGAGCAAGTTACGAAGCACGCGCATGACTACGTCAAGACCTACATTCTCATTCCTTCTGGGTTGGTCGGTCTGGTCAGTATGCTCGGTGGAGTCGCAGGACTCGGGTATCAACTGTTTGCCACCGATCAGTATACCTGGGGAACCTTCCTTCAGAGCACGGGGCTCATTGCATTGGGTGCGGCGCTGGGGTTTGCCCAGTCTCTCTACCATTCTTATCTCTTGCGATCGTTTCCAGAGGTCCTGGCGGCTCGTATGCGCGTGGCTACAGCCAAGCAGAGTAAGAAGGGGGCCAAAATTCCTGAACCGCCCGCCTTGGAGCATCCGGGGCGTTCCTTGATCCCGATGGCGTACATGCTCGGTGTAGGGGTTATGCTTGGAGGGTCCTGGCTGGCGCTGTCAATCGGACAGGTCTCGATTGTTCCCGCCATTCTCTTGCCATGGGCCGGGTTCTATTGGGCGCGGTTGTTTTTCTGGCGGGGCCGCGTCTAGCAGGATGCTGAAAAGGTCATTAGACCGGTCCGAATCAACAGAGGCTACTTGCGAGTGCGTGCCGACGGCTTCTTTGACGGGCGTGGCGCCTGGGCAATCTGGTTTTCCAGTGACGCCACACGTTGCTCCAGGCTTCTTACCAGTTGGCGTAGTTCCGGAAGTCTGGGAATGACGGCTTGAGCTTTCATCCAGGTCTCATGTGGCATGACCGGTGCGCCGGAAACGATCTGATTGGGCTCAAGGCTCCGATTGACTCCGGCTCGGGCGGCGATCATGACCTGATCCCCAATCGTGATGTGATCTGCCAATCCGGCCTGCCCTCCGATCATCACATGCTGTCCGATGGTCGTGCTCCCGGCAATGCCGACCTGCGCGACGACGATGGAATGGGCGCCGATCGTGACGTTGTGGGCGATCTGAACGAGATTATCCACCTTCGTTCCGGTCTGAATACGCGTGTGCCTCATCCGCGTGGTCGCGCGGTCGATCGTGACGTTGGCTCCGATTTCCACATCGTCTTCGATCGCCACTCCGCCGAGCTGAGGAATCTTCACGTGTCGTCCCTGATCCTGTGCATACCCGAAGCCATCTGAGCCCACCACGGTTCCGCTATGAATGATGACACGGGCGCCGATGGAGCACCCTTCGCGGATCACGACATTGGGGTAGAGGATTGAGTCGTCTCCGATCGTGGAGCCGGATCCCACAAAGACGCCTGGATAGATGGTCACGCGGGCGCCGATTTTAACGCGATCGCCAAGAGTCACAGACGGCCAGATAGATACCTCCGCTCCAATCTCGACATCCTGGCCCCTGGTGAGATCGGCTGCAATGCCACGTGAGATAGATGGCGGAGTCAATCGTTGAGCCACGCGGGCCCAGGCCAGCTTGGGATTCGTCACGACGATGTGGGGGATCGACAACTCCGGCAGGTGACGATGCGCGAGCAGTGCGCCGGCCTTGATGCCGGCTGGTATCCTCAAGTCTTTATCGCTGGTCACGAAGGCGATGGCTTCGGCCGTGGCATCCGAGAGGCTGTCCACTGTCATGATGGGAGTTGTCTCATTTCCATGGAGCTCCCCTCCGACGAGCTGATGAACCTGATTGAGCGTCAGCGTAATCGAGGGGGAGGGCGCGCTCATGACCTCGCCTTCCGTGTCGCGGGCGACTTCGTCGCTGTTGGCTTGGATGCCTTCTTGGCGGCCGGCTTCGCCGGTGCCAGACGTCCTTCGACATAGGAAGCGACCGAGCCAACGGTGGCCAGGCCGACCAGGTCCTGGTCGGGGATTTGAAGGTCGAACGTTTCTTCGATCTTGTAGAGCAATTCGATTACAGCCATGGAGTCCAGGCCGAGGTCATCGCGAAGATGGTGCGAGGCTTTGATGGTGCTGGCGTCTCGTTTGAGATATTCCGAAAGAGCCTGGATAATCTTCTCGACGATCACTCGGTCAGCCATGGTGTCATTCCTCTTGGTCGGAGTCGCTTAGGCACGAAATTGCTTCAAGACGACTGCAGCATTGTTGCTGCCGAACCCGAACGCGTTCAGGAGCGCGGCTCGAATTTTTTTCTCTTGTGGATCGCGGCTGAGGCCGCCCAGCCGGCAGTCAGGGTCAGGATCGTCATAATTGGCGGTGGGATGGATATGTCCCGTATGAATGGCCAATGTTGTGGCGATCGCTCCGATCGCGCCGGCGGCACCCAGGGTATGGCCAACCAGCGATTTGGTCGCGCTGATGGCGATTTTGTCCGCGCGATTCTTAAACAGCGCTCTGATCGCTTTGGATTCGACGGCATCGCCGATGTTGGTCGACGTGGCGTGGGCGTTGATATAGTCGACTTCCGACGGACTGACATCAGCGGCCTTCAAGGCCAGCTTCATAGTGGTGGCGACTTCTTCGCCGTCCTCGCGGGGAATGACCATATGATAGGCTTCGCTCGTCGCGGCATAGCCGGCGAGTTCAGCGTAGACGCGGGCTTTGCGCTTCTTGGCATGGGCAAGCGACTCCACGATCAGCGCGCCGGCGCCTTCACCCATCACAAACCCGTCCCGGTTCCGATCGAACGGGCGGGAGGCTCGTTCCGGTTGGTCGTTGAATTTGCTGGAAAGCGCCCGCAGCGAACAGAACCCTGCGAAGACGAGCGGGGTAATGCTCGCATCAGCTCCGACGACGATAACCGCATCGGCTTGTCCGGTTCGAATGCAGTACCAGGCCTGGCCGAGCGCATGGGCGCTGGATGAGCAGGCTGTTGAAATCGTAAAGTTGGGCCCTTTCGCGCCGGTGGCCATCGCGACAATCCCGGAAGCGGAATTCAGCGTGATGACGGGGATAAAGTTGGGATGAACGCGGTGCGGCTTCTGATGCAGATAGAGTTGCGTAATTTCCCGTTCGCCCATCACCATGCCGCCCATACCGGCTCCGACAATGACGCCAACTCGATGAGGAGATTCCTTCTCCATTTGCATGCCTGAATCCGACAGCGCCTCGCGGCTTGCCGCCAGGGCAAACTGCGCGTACCGGTCGACACGGTCGCCAAGCGAGGAACCGATGTGCTGCTCAGGGGAGAAGTGTCGGATTTGTCCGGCGACCTTCGACCGGTAGCCATCCATGGGAAACGGGTCGAAGGAGGTAATCGCCGAAATGCCCGACTGTCCCGCCATGGCCGACTTCCAGAAGGTGCTCACGCCGATGCCGATCGGCGATACCACTCCCAGGCCCGTAATGACGACCCGACTAGCCACGCGTCATACTCCTTCTTCACACAGGTTCGGTCACTACTTACCGGAAGGTCTGCGTGCAGTCAACCGGTGTCAGTAGCGTACTTTGAGCAGGAGGTAGAGGCCAAAGCTCGCAAAGAGCAAATTGGCGATCCATCCGGCCAGCATGGGGGCGAGCAGCCCGCCTCGTCCTAGGGCGATCGCAATGGAATGGGTCGTCCAATAACAGAATCCCACCACGAAGGCCTGGCCGATCCCCACCGCCATGGTGCCGCCGCGGACGCCGCTTCGCCGGAGGCTGAGGGCGATGCCCACGATGACCATAATGACCGCGACAAAGGGAAAGGCGAGACGCCCATAATAGTCGGTCAGCAGGCGGGCAAATGAACTTCCTTCGTTCTTGAAGCGGCTCATGTATCCACGAATATCTCTGATGGTCATCGTTTCGGAATCTCCGGCCAGCCAGGTCGAAAAATCGTCGGGGATCAGCGACAACTCAACGGGTTGGTGTCCGAATTGAACGAGCGCCACTGATCCGTCCGGGTGGAACCGCCGCTGGTTTCCGTTCTGAAGCATCCATCCGTCCGGGCTATAGGTCGCGGTCGCGGCTTCCGTCATGCGGTCTAACCGAAACCCGTCTTGAAAATGGTAGAGATGCACCCGATGGAGAACCGCTCCGCCGATCTCGACCTCTGCAACGTGCATCAGGCTGTCCGATCCCATGCGGATCCAGGGGCGAGGCGCTTTGACGGCCATGGGGGCCGGCTTCTTTTCGATGCGGATGAGCCTGATCTCTTCGGCTTTTTCTAAGGCCAGCGGAATCACCGTTGAGCTAAAGCTCAACAGGATCAAGGAAATGCACGCGGCGAATATGAGGAAGGGGGAGGCGATCCAGGTCAAGCTGATCCCGCAACTTCGCATGGCGGTGATCTCATTATTGCGTGCGAGGAGCCCCAGAGTCAGGAGCGTCGCCATCAGGATCGCTAGCGGGGTAATCTGAAACGATATCGCGGGAGTCTTCAGGACAAAGTAGGTCAGGACGTCGACCATGTTGGCATCGAACTTGAGAAAGCGGCGGACTTTTTCGAAAAAGTCGATCACGAGATAGATCGTCATCAATCCCGAAAAGCACATCAGGAAGATCTTGGCGTACTCGCGAAGGATATAGCGAAAGAGAATGGTCATTGTGGTTATTCGTAGCTCAT
>CAZXNN010000195.1:0-6333 GCA_964641915.1 uncultured Nitrospira sp.
CCACGCCCACCATCCACATCATTTCGCGCGGCGGCTTATACGCCCCATACAGGAACGCCTGGAGCATATGCAGCCCGATCGCCACAACCATGGCGGAGGCTCCCCAGTGGTGGAGGCCGCGCACGAACGCGCCGAACGTGACCTGTTCCTCAATGAACTGAATACTGTCGTAGGCATGATCGGGCGTGGGCGCATAATAAACAGCGAGAAACATCCCGGTGACGGCTTGCAGTAGGAAGAGAAACAGCGTGGCCGAGCCGAAGACATAAATCCAGCTGGCGCCGCCCGGGATGGGTTCGTCCAGGAGAGTCCGCTCTACCGGCTTCAGATTGAGCCGGCTATCAAGCCAGGCATAAATTCGTGAGGCCATTCGTCCCTCGTGATGCGTGAAGCGTCATGCGGCCCCCATCCTCCGAGATACGAGCGACGAGGTGCGCTTCACATACGGTTAAAGTTCCACCACCTGCGAAGTTCCCGGCTTGAATTCCTTGAAGACCACAAGGAGACGGCCGTTCTCGATCTTGGAGGGCAAGAGATCAAGCGGACGCGGCGCAGGCCCTGCCACCACCCTGCCTTCGATGTTGAACACGCTGCCGTGGCAGGGGCACTTAAACTGCTTCTCCTCGCTCTCCCAGCGATAGCCGCAGCCGAGATGGGTGCACATCGGAGAAAACACTCTGACCTGTCCGTCCGGCTGTTTGACCGCCCAAACCGCCTTCTGTGATTGGCTCTTCAAATACCCGTCCTGAATCGTCGTGACATGATCGAGTTGTTTGGGATCGCCGAGCGGCACGTCCTCCAGACTGCCGACATCCACCCAGGGCCGCGCCCTCCGCTTCAAGGCCGGAGAAATGACATAGCCGGCCAGCGGAATCGCCAGCCCGAGCCCGATCAGACCGGCCGCCACCTTTGTGACCCAGCCGAAAAATGTCCGCCTCGTGCCGACCGGCGTGTGGGCCCCTCCCTCTTCACCGCCCCCCTGGTGCTCGCTCACAATAGGCCTCCCTTGATCTTCCAGAGATTGTGGCCGATGAGAATTATCGCTACCGCCCAGGCAACAACGGCAAAAGCTCTGGTTAAGAGCCTGGGGGAAAGAGCGCGACTCACCTGTCTCCCTGCCAACATTCCGATGATGGCTCCGACGATCAAGACCGAGAGGACACGCAGATCCAAGGGAGCGAGACGGACATGCGCAGCGACGCCTGCCAACGCAATGAGCGTGATGATCAAGAGCGAAGTCCCCACCGCCACCCGCATCGGAAATCCAAGCAGCAGCGTCAACGCCGGCACGATCACAAACCCTCCCCCGACCCCGAAGAATCCGGTCAGCAGCCCGACCACCAGTCCAATTCCGCTTACTTTGACCCAACAGGTCCGCGGAAATAGATCCGCACAGATGCTACGCTCCTCAGGATCGTCCCGCAACGTCGGACGCCACCACATCTGCCCGGCTGCCACGATCATCAACACGCCGAAGAGCAGCAGCGTGATCTCCTCCCGCACCAGCCGGTGCCCTACGGCTCCCACCCACCCGCCGAGCATCCCGGCCCCGCTCAACAGGAGTGCTGCCTTCACCTTGACGAGGCCCGACTGAAAAGATTCGATAGCCCCGATGCCGGCAGCGGCGGCCACGAGCGCAAGCGAAAGGCTCACGGCTTCCTGCACGCTCATCCCCAGCACGTAGACCAGAAGAGGAATCGCAATCAGCGATCCGCCGCTTCCCGTCACGCCCAGCGAGAGACCCACCAGACTTCCCACAGCCACCGCAAGGACCGAGGGCTCTTCGCCCGTCATACGCTGTCTCTTCTTACGCTTATGAGGCTCACAATGCGGCTACGCCACCACCTGGGACTTGATGACCGCTTCGAGGCGTTTTAAACTCTCCGGCTGACCCAACACAATCAGTTTGTCGCCCTCGGCCAACTGGACCCTAGGACCGGGATTGAACTCAAGATGGCCTGATGTGCGTTTTACTGCAATCAAGACCAGCCCTTGATCTTCGGCGAATCCGCAATCGCAGGGGGTCCGGCCATCGAAACGTGAACCCTGTTCCACGGTCAACTCTTCCATCTGAAGATCCAGATGTTCACTCTGCGTCGCCAGTTCGAGAAAATCCATGACCGCGGGACGGATCAAGGCTTGCGCCATTTGCAGCCCGCCGATGTGATACGGCGACGATACGCGATTTGCGCCGGCGCGCATCAACTTGTGCTCCGATCCTTCGTCACCGGCCCGCGCCACGATATAGAGGTCTTTGTTCAGCCCCCTGGCCGTCAGCACGATGTAGAGGTTCTCCGTGTCCGTATTGACGACCGACACCACCCCTTTGGCCCGTTCAATCCCTGCCCGGATCAGCACCTCATCCTGTGTGGCATCGCCTTCCACCGCCATCAGACCTTCCCGCTGCAACACAGCGATCACGTCGGGATTCTTGTCGATGACGACGAACGGCAGCGGCTTCGCGCGGAGTTCCTTACAGATCCGCTTCCCCATGCGTCCATATCCGCATACGATGTAATGACTCGCTATCGCCTTCATTTTCCCCTCAGCCCGATACCGTCCGAAAATCGCTCTCAGCTCTCCTTCTAACAGCAGCCGCGCGAGGTGTCCCAACACATAGAAGAGGGTTCCCACGCCGCTGATGATCAGAACGATCGTGAAGGCCCGGCCAGCCGGCGACAGTGGATGGACTTCCTGATACCCGACCGTTGCAACGGTCGTAACCGTCATGTAGAACGCGTCAAAGGCGGGCCAACCTTCGATCACGATATAGCCGAGCGTCCCCGCCGCGATGACAGCCGCTACGGCCAGCACCGCCAGCGTCAGATGCCGCGTCGTATCCGACGAGCGAGACGGGTCTATCATTCAGCACGATCTTTCACTCTTGTACGATCACGTCCGCTTCGGGCAATACCCGATCCAAGACAGAACCGCGCTCATGTTCATGCCGGCTTATCCAACTTCTCGATGCCCATTGCCTTCAAAATCACTTTCTCGTAGTACGGCTCGCTGATCCCGCGTTTCATCTTATGGAGAAAATACTTCTCCAGCCCGATCTTGGCCAAATGGACCCACTTGCCCTTCTTCGCCCAGGTCACATTCCGTGGCGCCATCTGCGGCAGGGCCACGAACGCGACGCCCGTGTCTCCCATGTCGGCCAGGCAGATCGCGTTCCACGTCGCCGTATCGCGCTTGGGATCGTTCTCCATATCGGCCTTGATGTTGTGGACTGCAGCCGTGACCATCGATTCAATCATGTAGCCGGTCTTGGGGGCTCCGGTCGGGACAGGGGTCACTTCGACCGGTGGTATCGCCACACAGACGCCGACCGAATAAATATTCTTGTACTTGGGATTGGCCTGATAGGCATCAATGTTCACGAAACCCTTTGGATTGCACAAGCCCGGTGTGCTGGCGACCGCATCCACCCCGGCAAACGGCGGGATGAACATAGAATAGCGGAACGGAACCTCCTGCCCGTCCTCCAGCAGCACCTTGCCTGGCTGGACTTCTTTGATCGAACTATTTGGAATCGGCTTGATGGCATGTTCGGCGAACTCGTCCTCCATGAGCCGGCGCGAAGCTCCCACGCCGGCCAATCCCATATGCCCAATATACGGTTCCGGCGTCACGAAATAGATTGGCACTTTCTTCCGTAGCTTCTTTTTCCGGAGATCGGTGTCGAGGATGAACGCCATCTCATAGGCCGGCCCGAAACAGGAGGCGCCTTGAGCCGCCCCGACGACGATGGGACCGGGATTTTTAAGGAAGGCCTGATACGAACCCCAGGCCTGCTCAGCATGGTCCACATTGCAGATGGATTGGGTGTAGCCGCTGGGACCGAGCCCCGGAACCGCGCCGAAATTCAGCTTGGGCCCTGTGGCGATGATTAAATAGTCGTACGGCACCTCGCCCTTAGACGTGATCACCCGATTCTGCTCCGGTTCGATCCTGTCCGCCGTCGCATGGATATACTCGATACCCTTTTTCTCCAACACGGGCCCCAAGGCAAAACTGATGTCCTTCCTGGTCCGCCATCCGACAGCCACCCAAGGATTCGACGGCACGAAATGAAACGACTCGACATTGGAGATAACCGTGACTTTGTGTTTCTTCGCGAGAAGCGCCCGCGCCTCATAGGCCGCCGGCAGTCCACCGATCGATGCGCCGATGATCACTACTCGTGCCATAGGATTCTCCTCTTCTCAAAAGGTATCAGCCGTCAGCAACCGGCTTTCAGCCATTCAAACAAATCCTTATCCCTGACAGTGTGAGCCTTCACACGTAAAATGGATTCGGAATCATCCGGAATTAATCATCTCTGATCATTGCTATCTCGGATATCACTCTCATGCTGATGGCTGAAAGCTGTCGGGGCTGACAGCTATTGGCCCACTCCGAATCGATACAAATCATGACACGTCGTACAGCGGGCCGTCATGCTCGACAACCGCTGCAAAATCTGTTGCGGCGTTTCCTTCTGCGCGATCGCATCGGCCAACGCATCCATATCCCGATGGATCGACATCCCCATCTGCTTGAACGGCAACGGCAGCTTCAGCATGATCGCCGGGTTTACATCCGCCGCCATCCCCATACCTGCAGCGCGGGCGGCTTGTTCGATCAGCTGCCGGTCTGCCGGTTGATCCTGACCCGCGACACCGGTGACGACACCATGCACCGCTTTCAGCAACTGTCGCATTTCCCCAAGGATCAGATCTCGCTCGTTTGGAGCCAATAATATTTCCATACGGCCGTCAGTTCCTTTGATCGTCAAACCGTTCACGAAAAACCATCCGGCTCCGGACAGCGTCACAACCCACAAAACAACCGCAACCACTCCTAGGCGCATTTTCATCTCATTCCTTTCAAGGAATCCTCGTAGGATATCCCGTGACCCCGGCCCCATAGTCGTAGACAAGGCTCCCGCCGTAATAACTGGCGATCAGCATGACTACGACGCCGCCGATACCCAGCAACAAGTCCACCATCCGTTGTTCACGAATCCACCCGAGCCCTGTCGCCAGGCGTAGCCCTAACAGTCCGGCGAAAACCCAGAACGCGGCGAACCCCAGCATTTCATGAATCTCGATCGCACGTTCCGGCACACCGCTATGCTCGGCCGCATCTTCAGCCATCGTTCCGGAGACCACCGACAACGCTGCCCCGGAGAATCCAAGGACAAGCGTGTAGAGGCCGGCGATCCGGCACTCTTCAGGTCGCCACTTCTTTCCCAGCAGATCGAAAAAGACCGCGGCGGATAACAGCGCGATCGGAAAGTGCACCAACATGGGATGAATCGGATG
Source organism: uncultured Nitrospira sp. (assembly GCA_964641915.1). Taxonomy (GTDB): domain Bacteria; phylum Nitrospirota; class Nitrospiria; order Nitrospirales; family Nitrospiraceae; genus Nitrospira_D. The sequence goes on from CAZXNN010000195.1 coordinate 5,307, forward strand.
CATGGTTGTCCTCCAAGATGTGTCTTCTTCAATTTGTAGAATGCAAGCAGAGGGCCGAAACTGCGGGCAGCATCCGAAGCTATTCCCGGAAGAAATTTCCAGTAATTCCACTGGCTCAGACGAGCGGACGGACTTCAGGAGGGGAGTCTTTCCCCAGCTCTACAAATCACACTGAGGCAGAACGGGGCACTTGTATAGATACGCCAAGCCGGCCGGCGCAAGAGAGACGCACGACAAACAACATGGGCCTCCGGACATGCGTCCGGAGGCCCATGGCGAAACCGTCCGACTGATTTACTTTCGTACTGCGATTCCGTGAGTATCTGCGGTTTCTTTATCGTCTTTCTTATTCGTAATCACCGCCTGCCCCTTGTAGTGCCCGACTTTGCCGCCCGCATCTACATGGATCACACCGACACCGGGAACGGTCCCCTTGGCGTTATGCGCGATCTTATCGTTACCTGTCAGAGGATTGGGGCCGCGAAGACCGACGAAGACATACTGTCCGTCCGGTGCGACATCCATCAAATCGGGAGCCGGATCCTGGTTCGCGTCACTCACCAGGTCAATGGAGCCTACCGAGAAGTTACTGAGCGTGTCGATGATCTCGACGTTGTTGCCGGCCCGATCCGCGCTCCAGACATAGCGGCCGACGCCGATCATGCCGTGCGAATCGGCAAACTTGTCGTCCCGTTGCGAAACCAGTTTGGCGGACACTTTGGCGGGCAAGCCTGAGATATCCAGCGCATACACATCGTAGGAGAGCGGCGCCACCGGCCACCCGCCGCCTGAATTGATATACATCGTATCGCCGACTTGCACGCCGCCGCACCCAGCCGGGTGAATCTGATTGCTATCCAGTATCGCCACCGCCTTCATGGGCGTTGTGGTCACATCCATCACGACCAACCCGCCGCCGCGCAGCGTGATGAATGCATAACGGCTCGATAATTCGGTGATGGGACAGATCGGCGAGGTATCCGGACGCTCGCCCCCTTCGAACGCGACCAGATTCACCACGTCCTTC
>CAZXNN010000196.1:0-6331 GCA_964641915.1 uncultured Nitrospira sp.
AGAGCATGACGCTTGAAACAGCGGATGAGGCTTCAGCCTGAGCCAGGCGGCCGGCGGCCACGACGCCGATCAAGGCATAGCCCGCATGCGCAACGCTCGAATAGGCCAGCATACGTTTCACGTTCGTCTGGACGAGTGCGACAATGTTGCCCAGGATTAACGTGACGACACAGAGCAGCAGGAACAACAGCGACCAATTGGCGCGCACGCTGCCGAGCCCTTCGACAAAGACCCGCATGAAGGCGCCGAAGCTGGCGGCTTTCGAGGCCACGGCCATAAAGGCGGTGACGGAGGTCGGGGCGCCCTGGTACACGTCCGGTGTCCACATATGGAACGGCACGACGGCCAGCTTGAAGCTGAATCCTACCGCGATGAGGATCGTCGCGAAGAGGAGTAGGGGATCGTCGAGGCTCCGACCGGCTATCGCGGCGGCAATAGCTGGAAGTTGCGTGCTGCCGGCCGAGCCGTACAGCAGCGAAATTCCGTAGAGCAGAATGCCGGATGAAAAGGCTCCGAGCACAAAGTACTTGGCCGAGGCTTCGAGCGACTTCGCCTCCCCCCGCTTGAGGCCGGCCATGACATAGAGGGAGAGCGACATGAGTTCGGTGCCGAGGTAGATGGTCAGCAGATCGGCGCCGGAGACCATGACCATCATGCCGGAGAGGGCGAGGAGGATGAACCCATAGTACTCGCCGAGATAGATGCGTTCTTCTTTCAGGTACGGGAAGGACAGCAGAATCGTGAGTCCGGTCACGAAATAGAGCAAGAGTTTCCAAAAGCAGGAGTAATTGTCGATGACGACCAGCCCGCCGAAGGCCGTCGTCGGCGAGCCGAAACGCGCGGCGGTCAATCCCATGCAGACCGCCATCGTTCCCAGGCTGAGCCAGGCCAGCCCGTCTTTTTTGGACGACGGCGTGATGGGGTCCAACGCCAGGACCGCGCAAGCGGCGAAGACGACCAGCAACTCCGGCAGAATGGCGAACAGATCGTGAGCCGAGAGCATCATGGGCGGGCCGCCTCCATCGACTGCACGGTCTGCGCGGCCGGGACCGGCTTGACGACCGGGGTGATCTGCCCGGTTGAGGTCGGAGACTCTTGCGGGCCATGCGTCGCGCGGGCAACGACATTCGTGACCGAGGCATGCATGCGGCTGAGAATCGGGTTGGGAAATAAGCCGATCCAGAAGACCAGAATCATCAGCGGCATCAGGGTCGCCATCTCGCGCCGGTTCAGATCGGTCAGCTTGGGTAACTGGTGAGGCAGCGGGATGCCGAACGCGACACGCTGGACCATCCAGAGCATGTAGGCTGCGGCCAGGATGATGCCCAGCGAAGCCAGGGCGGCGGCGATCTTGCTCCAGAGGAACGTGCCGGCCAACACCAGGAACTCACCTACAAAGCTGTTGGTGCCCGGAAGGCCCAGCGAAGAGAGGGAGAAAATGACCAGCAGCGTCGCGTACTGCGGCATCGGTTTCGTCAGCCCGACATTGTCGGCGATCTGCCGGCTATGCGTCCGTTCATAGATCACGCCCACACAAAGGAAGAGGCCGCCGGTGGTGATGCCGTGATTGACCATTTGCATGACGGCGCCTTCGATCCCTTGCTGATTGAACATGAAGAGACCGAGGGTCACAAAGCCCATGTGGCTCACGCTGGAGTAGGCGATGAGTTTCTTCAGGTCCGCCTGGGCCAGCGCCATATAGGCGCCGTATACAATCGCGATGATCGAAAGAGCCACGATCATGGGCGTGAAATCCTTGGAGGCATCCGGAAGCATGGGCAGGCTGAATCGCAGAAAACCATAGGTGCCCATTTTTAGCAGGACGCTCGCGAGGATCACGCTGCCGGCGGTCGGCGCTTCGACGTGGGCATCCGGCAACCAGGTGTGGAACGGGAACATCGGGACCTTCACCGCAAAGGCGGCAAAGAACGCGATGAACAGCCAGAATTGGAGTCGAGGCGAATAGGCCTGCTGGCTGAGTTGCACGATGTCGAACGTGTGGCCGCCCTGGAAATAGAGCGCCAGAATCGCAACCAGCAGCAGGATGCTGCCCGCCAGCGTATACAGGAAGAACTTGATGGCGGCATACAGCCGGTTCGGTCCGCCCCACACTCCGATGAGAAGATACATCGGGATCAGCATTGCTTCCCAGAACACATAGAAGAGCACGAAATCCAATGCCGCGAAGACGCCGATCATGGCGCTTTCCATGATAAGCAGCATAGCCATGAAGCTGCTGACCCGCTGGTCGATCGAGCGCCAGGAAATCGCGACGCAGAGCGGCATGAGCACGGTTGTCATCAAGACGAGCGGCAGACTGATCCCGTCCAACCCCAGATGGTAATGAATGGGCGGCGACGTGATCCATAACACATCCTCGGCAAACTGCATCTGGCTCGACGCGGCGTCGAATAACCACCAGAGGGGGAGCGACAACAATAGATCGGCGACCGTGACTCCCAAGGCCACCATCCGGACGCTGGTCTCTTTGACAAAGAACAGCGCCGCCGCGCCTGCCAGCGGCAGAAAGATCAGCAATGTCAGCCAGGGAAATCCGCCCGATTGCATAGGTCCTCAGAACACCAAAAAGACTGTCACCAGAATAACCATGCCGAGCGCCATCGCGAGGGCATAGTGCTGCGTCTGCCCGCTTTGAACCAGGCGCAACAGCCATCCGCCCCAGGCGACCCCGCGCGCGATGCCGTTTACCGCGCCGTCGATCACGGCCACATCGATCCGCTTCCACATGTCGGTGGCTACGGCAAAGGTCGGCTTCACGAACGCGCGGTCATAGGCCTCGTCTACATACCACTTGTGCAGCGAGCCTTCGTACAACGTCTTCCACCGGTTGGCGAATTGATCCGGCAGCTGCGGATTCAACACATAGACATAATAGGCTCCGGCAATCCCCGTCAGGCCCATGAGAGTCGCCGCGATCATGATCACAATTCCAGCATCCCCGTGGTGGGCTGCGGCGGCTTCGCCGTGGGCGAACACCGGCTCAAGAAATTCGGGGATCCCGACGTAGCCGGCCGCGATGCTTAAGACGGCGAGCGCGATCAGCGGGAAGGTCATCGTCTGTGATGGCTCATGTACATGCTTGGCGTGCTTTTTATCGACGTGGGAGGGGCCCCAGAACGTGACGAAGACCAACCTGAAGCTGTAGAACGCGGTCATCAGTGCCGTCAGCAAACCGAGCACCGTGAGCACCTGCCCGAGCGGGCCGGATGACCAGGCGGAGATCAGCAGATCATCCTTGCTGAAGAAGCCTGCGGTCAACGGAAATCCGGCCAGCGCGAGCGAACCCACGATGAAGGTCCAGTAGGTCACGGGGAGCTTATCCTTCAAGCCGCCCATGTGCCGCATGTCCTGCTCGTGGTGCAGCGCGATGATCACGGAGCCGCAGCCCAGGAAGAGCAAGGCTTTGAAGGCGCCATGCGTGAGCAAGTGATACATGCCGGCGCTATAGGCACCGAGGCCGCAGGCCATGACCATGTAGCCGAGTTGGCTGACGGTCGAGTAGGCGACCACACGTTTGATGTCGGTCTGAGTCAAGGCGATCGAGGCGCCGAGGACCATTGTGGCGGCTCCGACCAGCGCGACCACGGTCATGGCGGTCGGGGACAGGTTATAGAGGGGAGCGAGCCGAGCCACCATGAAGACGCCGGCGGTCACCATCGTGGCGGCATGGATCAACGCGGAGATGGGCGTCGGGCCTTCCATCGCATCCGGCAGCCAGACATGCAGCGGCACCTGCGCCGACTTGCCGATGGCTCCGGTAAACAACAACAAGCAGATGACGGTGAACACCGACACATCCCAGGTTCCGCCGAAGGGGCCCAACAGGTTCATGGTCAGGTTGGCTGCTTCATGGGCTGCGGGAAAAATGTCCAGATAGTTTAAGGATCCGAAGGAATACCAGACCAGCAAGAGCCCCAGCATGAAACCGAAGTCTCCGACACGGTTGACCAGAAAGGCCTTGGTCGCGGCGGCGCAGGCCGGGGCACGCTCATACCAATGGCCGATCAGAAGGTAGGAGCAGAGTCCGACCGCTTCCCAGAAGACGAAGAGCTGCAGCAGATTATCGGCCAGCACCAGCATCAGCATCGAGAAGGTGAACAAGGCAATGTAACTGAAAAAGCGGGCATAGCCAGCTTCTCCGTGCATATAGCCGATCGTGTAGATGTGGACGAGCGAGCTGACGGTGGTGACCAGGAGGAGCATCACGACGGTCAGACGATCGAGATAGAGTCCGATGTGGATAGCGAGATGGCCGGACGTCAGCCAGGTATAGAGCGGCTGGCTGATCGGAGCGCCCTGGGCGACTTCAACAAATGCCACCACGGAGAGGAGCCAGGACAAGACCACCGCCGGCACGGCGACGAGGTGCGCGCGTTCCTTGATACGGTTACCGGCCAGACCCAGCACAAGGAAGGCGGCCAGCGGGAGCAATGGAATCAGCGCGTACATCGTCGAGTTACCACTTCAGCAAATTGAACTGTTCAACGTTGATGGTGTCTTTGGCCCGGTGCAGGGCGATGATGATCGCCAATCCGACCGCGACTTCGGCGGCCGCCACGGTGAGGGCGAAAAAGACAAAGACCTGTCCGCCCAGATCGTGCAGATGCTCGGAGAAGGCCACGAAGTTGATGTTCGTGGCGTTCAGCATTAATTCCACCGACAGCAGAATGGCGATGATATTGCGGCGAATGAGTACCCCTACCAGCCCCGTCAGAAAGACGACGGCGCTCAAGATCAGATAGTAGGTAATCGGGATCGTCATGACGCGGGCGTCTCCGGGACTTCTCGCTTTGCCAGGACGATGGCGCCGATCATCGCCACCAGCAGGATGAGTGAGGCCACTTCAAACGGGAATAAGTAGGTCGAAAACAGCGTTTCTCCGACGGCCAGCGTATTGTCGCCGGTCTCGATATCCACGCGCGGCAAGGCGGCAGGTGGAGCAGACAGGCTGCCGGCCAGGAGGACGAAAAATTCGATAAGCAACGGTCCGCCGACAAACGCGGCGGCCCGCCACTGACTGTGATAGCGATCGTCCGTCTTGAGGTTGAGCAGCATGACGACGAAAAGGTACAGGACCAGGATAGCGCCGGCATAGACAATGATCTGAACGGCGGCCAGAAATTCGGCATGCAGCGTCACGTACAGCCCTGCGACGTGGAAGAACATGATGAGCAACGAGAGGGCGCTGTAAATCGGATTCTTGAACGCCACGACGAACAGGGCCGTCAGAGCGATCACGCCGGCGAAATATCCAAAAAACAAGTGATCCACGTCGGTTCCTCTTGGGCTGTGCCCTGTCGTCTGACGGGCACAGATTCATCACAGCCCGGCGGCTCCGTGTGAGAGCCGGGGCCCCATCAACGGCCCGGCCTCAATTCGGTTTCTGCGGCACGTGCTTGAACGCCACATTAAAGAAGGCGACGTTCGGGTGCTGGAGTTCCAGCCGCTTCTCGCGGACGGGGAACGACCGGTCGCCGATGGCGAGCAGTTGCTGTTTGTTCAACTGGAGGTCGCGCTTGTCGTAGACCGCCCACTCGAACTCTCTGGTCATGCCGAGCGCGTCGACCGGACAGGCATCGACGCACATGCCGCAAAACAGGCAGCGGGTCATGTCCATGTAATATTCTTTGGAGTAACGCTTCGTCGGCTCCTCCGGAACTTCCGCGCTCACGACGCGAATCACGCGCGATGGGCAGGCGGCTTCGCAGAGATCGCATCCGACGCATTTCTCCGTCCCGTCGTCGTAACGCAGGAGCGCAAGCATGCCGCGGTAGTTGTCCGGCAGAGTCCGCTTCTCGTGCGGGTACTGCAGCGTGATGGGCTTGTAGTGAATGAGATGCGACATCGTGGCCTTCATCCCGACCAGAAGTTCATAGAACGTCATGGTCTTGAGCCAACCGAGGAAGCGCTCTGTCGTCGTTGCCTGGGCCATAGTCGTCGGCGGTCTCACTTGAACTGGTTATAGATGTACATTGCGATGGCGGTCACCACGATGTTGGCCAACGCGATCGGGAGCATGACCTTCCAGCCGAATTTCATCAGCTGGTCGTAGCGCAGACGCGGCAGCGTGGCGCGCAGCCAGAAGAACAGAAACAGGAATCCGTACACCTTCACTGTGAACCAGGCTACCCCTTCGATCCAGGCGAAGGGCTCCAGTCCGATATGCGCGAGAATAGTGCCGGGATAGGGCGCATTCCATCCGCCGAGGAACAGAGCCGCAGCGACGCAGGAGACCAACACCATGTTGGCGTATTCCGCGATGAAGAAGAACGCGAAACGCATGCCGCTGTATTCGGTGAAGAAACCGGCC
>CAZXNN010000197.1:0-6293 GCA_964641915.1 uncultured Nitrospira sp.
CCTGGCTTCCTTTACCTTATTCAAGGCAAGGATCAGGGCATGAAACTCTTCCGGCTTGGCCGTCTCAAAATAGGTAATGAAGTCGAAATCATCAAGGCCAGTGGAATGATAGAGCTTCCGCTTGACCGTCTTCTGATACGGCAACGCTGCTTCGGTATGTTCCTGCATCATCGCGGCGCGCTTCTCTTGAGACAGCGACCACCACTCCGTATCTTTGCGGATCGGAAGCACCATGACATAGGGCCCCGATTCACTGGGGCCTTTGAGATCCGACTTCAGCTGCTCGGAAAATCCCGGCACATAGTTGGGCTTCTTCGTGAGACCATTGAGCACCACCACGCTGGACAGGTACCGCCCGAATGCGCTGTTCTGGAGATCCACCAGGAATTGCTGCGTGTCCTTCAGTTCGGCCGCATGCACCCGCAACAGAAAATCGGCGTGGTCGGATAGTCCCCGCAGCAGATAGGTATCGATCGCCAGCTTCTCTCGATGCTGCTCGACCACCCCTCTGAAGGACGTGAGGTTGGCGATCCTTGTGGCCTGATCCAGCTTGCCCCAATCAGTCTCGATACGAAACGCGGCAAAGGTGCCATACACCCCGGGCTCGCTCAATAACTTGTCACGGTCGGCCGCCGACGCCGGAGAAGCGGTCACGCAACCGAGCACGAACATCACACAGGCCAATCCGATTCCATACATGCGATGCATCATCGACGTCTCCTTCCGCTTTGCTTTCCTGCCGCAGATCCCGCCTTGCGACCGAACACCCGGCGATAGATCTGATCGAGATGGCGAAGATAGTACTTCGGATTGAAACAGGCGGCTATCTCGCTCTTCTTGAGGTGTTTCGAAATAAAGGGATCATTCCCGACCAGGCCCTGCAGCCCGCCGGCCCCTTTCCACGAAGCCATGGCATTCCGTTGCACCGCTTCGTATGACTCCTTGCGTTGCGCGCCCTTTTCGACGAGCGTGAGCAAGAGCCGCTGGGAATAGACCAACCCGCCGGTCAGATCGAGATTCCGCTGCATGTTGGTGGGATAGACCAGGAGATCCTTGATGAGATCGGTGACTTTCGCCAGCATGTAATCCAAGAGGATGGTGCTGTCGGGCATGATGACCCGCTCCACCGACGAATGGCTGATGTCCCGCTCATGCCAGAGCGCCACATTCTCCATCGCCGCCAGACTGTTCGCCCGCACGATCCGGGCAAGCCCGCAGAGATTTTCCGAGACGATCGGGTTCCGCTTGTGCGGCATCGCCGACGAGCCTTTCTGCCCTTCAGAAAAGAATTCCTCCGCTTCAAGCACTTCGGTGCGCTGCAGATGACGAATTTCCGTGGCGATCTTTTCGATACTGGCCGCCAGCAATGCCAGCGCCGTGGCATAGGAAGCATGGCGGTCGCGCTGCACCACTTGATTCGAGACCGGGTCCGGCCGCAGGCCCATCTTAGCGCAGACAAACTCTTCGATCTCAGGTCCTTGGTGCGCGAAGGTGCCCATCGCCCCGGACAGCTTACCGACGGCAATTTCCTGGCGCACAGCCCGGAGGCGCTCCCGATGCCGGCACATTTCCTCGTACCAGATGGCGAGCTTGAATCCGAACGAGATCGGCTCACCATGAATCCCGTGCGACCGGCCGACCATCACCGTCATTTTGTGGCGCATTGCCTGCCGCTTAAGGATGGCGATCAGCCCGTCGAGCCCTTCAAGAATAATATCGAGCGCTTCGGTCATCTGCACGGCGAGCGACGTATCGACAATGTCCGACGACGTGAGGCCCATATGCAGAAACCGGTGTTCCGGTCCAACCGTGTCCATCAGCGATTCGAGGAACGCGATAATGTCGTGCTTGGTGACTTTCTCAATCTGAGCGATCCGGGCGACGTTGATCTTCGCCTTCTTGCGGATCTTCGCGGAGGTCCCCCGCGGCGCCTGTCCGGCCTTCTCGAATGCAGCACAAGCCTGCAACTCCACTTCCAGCCAGATTTCATACTTGTGTTTGAGATCCCAGATGGCTTTCATCCTAGGACGTGTATACCGCTCGATCACAACGCCTCCTGCCGGCTGCTGAAAAAGGCCTCCGCCTTTGTTCTCGGTCGTGCGTCTTCCTCAACGTACCTTCCAGGTACGCCTCGGAACCCGCACTCCCTGCGGCCTCGCCGGAGGCCTTTTTGACCAGCCGCATCATACGTATACACTAGCGTTTCCATATCGCCCGCTCCGGAGTCGCCCGCTTTTCGGCCAACCGCGCCTCCGTCGCCAGCACCTTATCCAGCACGCCGTTCACAAACTTCGAGGCTTCCTCGTCGCCGAAGCTCTTGGCCAGCTCGATCGCCTCATCCATCGTCACGTTCGCCGGCACGTCGTCCATCCACATCAACTCATAGAGCCCCGCGCGCAGAATATTCCGATCCACGATCGGCATCCGGCTCACTTTCCAATTCGTCGCATACGTGGTCAGCAGGGCATCGAGATCTTTTTTCTTTTCCAACACACCGGCGACTAGCCGCTCAGCAAAGGCCTTGGTCTCGGCATCGGCCGTGAGTGGTTTCCAGAACTCGTCGAGCCACAAGCCCGACTTGCCGTGAATGTCGTACTGAAACAGAATCTGGAGCGCCCGTTCGCGCGCTTCATGGCGTGATCCCATAACTAGATGCGTTTCTTTCGTACGGTCCGCTTGGGACGGGGCGCGGCGGCCGTAGACACCGGCGCCAAGGCTGTAAGCTGCTTCATCACACTCGCCATTTCAATCGCCGACTTCGCCGCTTCGCCGCCTCGGTTGAACTTCGCCGGATCCGCCCGTTCGATCGCCTGCGCCACCGTCTCCGTTGTCAGCACGCCAAAAATGATCGGCACACCGGTCTCCAACGAGGCCTGCCCGATTCCCCGGCTGGCTTCGTTGCAGATGTAATCGAAGTGCGGCGTGTCCCCGCGAATCACGGCGCCGAGACAAATCACGGCGTCGAACCGCCCGGACTTCGCCAGCGCCTTCGCCACGAGCGGAAGCTCGAACGCGCCCGGCACCCGCACCACCTCGATATCCTGATCCTTCACCCCGTGCTTCGTGAGCCCGTCGAGACAGGACGAGAGCAACTTGCTGGTGACGAATTTATTGAACTTCGCGACGACCAAGCCGAACCGCATCCCCGTCGCATCATGAGAACCCTTACGAAGCTTCATACACCTTGCTCTTCCACTCCCCCCATATCGCGCGGAGGCCGGTTGGCTCTTCTATTGCGCGCATTGAGCGACCACAGCTTTATCGTGGGCGCTCAGCGAGCACGAAGGGCTGGCCGGCCGCCGCGCTTCCCTCTCACACCTTTTTTAAGAGATGCCCCATCTTATTCTTCTTCGTGCGGAGATAGCGGACGTTGGCCGCGCGGGGGGCGATCTCGATCGAGACTCGCTCCACCACTTTCAATCCATAGCCCTCGATGCCGACGATCTTGCGCGGATTGTTCGTGATCAACTTGATCTGATGCAGGCCGAGATTGACGAGAATCTGTGCGCCGACACCGTAGTCCCGCAGGTCGGCTTTAAAGCCCAGTCTGAAATTCGCCTCGACCGTATCGCTGCCTTCATCCTGGAACCCGTAGGCCTTGAGCTTGTTCATGAGGCCGATGCCCCGGCCCTCTTGATTCAGGTAGAGCAACACCCCGCGGCCTTCGGCCTCGATGATCTGCATCGCGCGATGGAGCTGATCCCGGCAATCGCACCGGAGCGATCCCAAAGCATCGGCCGTGAGACAGCCGGAATGCACGCGGACAAGAGTCGGATTCCCCCCGTCCACCTTGCCCTTAACCAGGGCGATGTGCGTGACATTATCGACTTCGTTCTCAAACGCCACCGCTTCGAAGTCGCCGAAGATCGTCGGCATACGGGCCGTGGCCGCCCGCTTCACGAAGGTCTCGCGCTGCATGCGGTATTCGATAAGCGCCTTAATCGTCACCATCTTGAGCTTGTGCCGCTTGGCAAATTTAGCCAGCTCCGGCACGCGGGCCATAGTGCCATCCTCATTCATGATTTCGCAGATGACGCCCGCCGGCTGCAGCCCCGCGAGGCGCGCCAGATCGACGGAGCCTTCCGTCTGCCCCGCCCGTTTGAGAACGCCGCCTTTTTGCGCCTTGAGCGGGAAGATATGCCCGGGCCTGGCCAGATCCGCCGGCTTGGCTTTCGGATCAAGCGCCACCTGAATCGTGGTTGATCGATCTGCCGCGGAGATCCCGGTGGTGATCCCTTTTCGTGCATCTACGGAAACGGTGAACGCCGTACCGAAGGTCGCCGTATTCTCAATAGCCTGCGGCGGAAGCTGCAATTCTTCGCAGCGTTCGGGCGTCAACGCCAGGCAGATGAGCCCCCGGGCATGCTTCGCCATGAAATTGATAGCTTGCGGCGTTACTTTGTCTGCGGCGATAACCAGGTCGCCTTCATTCTCACGGTCTTCGTCATCGACCAGAATGATGCACTTGCCCTTGCGAATGTCTTTGATCGCATCTTGAATACTATTGAATGGATTGGCCATAGTCGGAAAAGTTAACTGATTAATTTTAGGTTGAAAATCGTCCTAACAGGAGGCCCACAGATAACCCTGTTTAACCCCCACCTGTCAACGGGAAAAACGAGCTTGCCAGGATACTGAAAATGCCCCCCTGCTGCGTTCTCGCCACACTCAGAGGCGCAACGTACGAAACGTAGGCCTGGCCTCTTCGCTTGCTGCGGCCTTGCAGGATGGCATTTTGAGCATCCTGTTAAGAAAGTCCCCTGGCCACGTCAACAGGCTGGTTCAACGCGTAGCCGGAGAAACACCATCCCCCAGGCACAGACCCCGAGCCCGGCAAAGAACCACAGTCCCGCATCATAACTTCCGGTTATCACTTTCAACCCTGAGAGCACCACCGGAAAGGCAAATCCGCCGATACTCCCGACGGCGCCGATGAGACCGGAGGCCATCCCGATCTGTTGAGGGAACTCTTCCGCCACCATTTGAAACACGACCCCGTTCCCCACTCCCATCGCTCCGCTCGCTACTACGATCATCGCGATACCCATCGCCAGGGAGGGACTGGTTAACGCCACCACTGATCCGACAATGAGCGGCAACACGATATATAACACCCGCATGCCGCCACGCCGATCTGCCGCATAGCCCCCGAAGGGGCGAATCACGCTCCCGACGAACCCGCAGAGCGCCGCAACCGACCCGGCAGCGACCGCATCAAACCCATAGGTTTCATACAGCAGCATCGGGAGCACACTGCAGAGTCCGACAAACCCCCCGAAGGTAATCGAATAGAGGAAACACAACCAGTAAGCCGACCGCTGCCGCAGGAGTGTGGATGCATGGTGCCACCATTCGATATCGCGGCGATGCCGGTCGCCCTGCCGGCTCTCCCGGACGAGCAGGATGAACAGCACGCAGGTCAACGCGACGATCCCGGCCATGACCCCGAAGACCTGCTGCCAGCCAAGCGCTTCCGCCCATCGAGGCGCGAGAAACAAAATGAGCACCGTACCGATATTCCCCGAAGCGGCGAGTCCCAGTACAAGCCCCTGTGAAGACGGCGGATAGGCTTGTCCGGCCAACGGCAACGCTACGGCAAAACTCGCTCCGCCCAATCCCAACAACAATGCCAGGCACCACAGCCCGATCGATGCGGGATCCGCCAGCCATCCCCAGAGCAGCATCGCCAGCTCCCCCAAGAGAATCGCGACGGCTGTATTCTTGGCCCCGAACCAATCGCAGCTCCAGCCCCCCAGCACACGTAACAGCGCACCACCCAGCAGCGGCAACGCCACCAGCATCGACAGATCGGCCCCGGTCAATCCGAGCGCCCGAGCCATCGGCAGACTCAACGCCCCGATCAGCAGCCACACCATGAAGCTCACCGTGAGGTGCAGCCAGGCCCCAAGCAAAGTGGGCCAATGGCCGCCACGTAACATCTGCCAGATATCAGCCACGAATCATTCTCCAGGAGAACCCGTCACTATAGGGGAGCCCCTTTCTCCGGCGCAAGGGAAGCAGTCAATCGCCTCAGCCTCTGGAACGATTGAACCAAACTCAACAGGATGCTCAAAAAGTTCGCCCAGCAAGGCCGCAGCCGACGAAAGCACCGGAGGCGTACCCTCAGGGGTACGTTGAGGATGCTTTCGAGGTGAGAACGATGCTGGCGAGCTTTTTCAGCATCCTAGCGGACAGCCTTTGTCCATAGGATCCGTTCTGTTATAGTCAGCGTCCCATGAGCGGTCGCAATCCATCAGACGACGAGTCCGACAGCGCGTTGGAACCGGAAATTC
>CAZXNN010000198.1:0-6232 GCA_964641915.1 uncultured Nitrospira sp.
GCCTTCGTGAACCCGCGAAACATCTTCAACGCCTTCACGAGCATGGCTGGAGTCATGGCCTTCATGTCGTCCTCCCTGAAGAGTGAGCGCTGCCCCGGTACGCAATCAGGCTTGAGGATAACAGGCAGTCCGCGAAGGATCAATTTGGACCGATGACAAAGCACAGGGACGAATCATCAGCAGCGTGGTGGGGACGAAACCTTAGATTTAGGCGATGCGTGAGACGACATGACTGACGGGATGGTTTCGGATTAAGTAGCCCGTCCCCTTTTTCCTCGCCGAGTCTGCTTGATGCGATAGGGGGCGGATGTTTCGGCCACGCTGTTGGCCTCTGTGGTTTCCTCCGGCTCGATCACGACACGCACCCGGGCGTGCAGCTCTCGCGCTACGCGGCGCAACATGCTCAGGGAGTGCCCCTCATAGCCGGGGGACTCCAGGCGGCAAATCTGCTGCTGCGAGGTTTTTACGCGATGAGCTAACTCCTTCTGAGACAGCCCCGCTCGCTGACGAAGCGCCGCGATCTGCAACGCGACATCCCAGGCCTGCCCTGCCTTCTTGAACCGGCGAGCGAACGTCGGGTCGGTCAACTGCTGTTTCAGATATCGATCGAAATTCGTCGTGCTCATACCCTCACCCTTTCCCGCCAATCGCGCATTCGCGCTCGTGCCGTCGCGAGATCTCTGGACGGAATCGAACGGCCTTTGCTCCGGATGCCATGCACGGCGATAATCCTGCGATGGTTCATGAAAAACCACAACACCCTGGTGTTGAGCTTGCCCACGTGTCGCAACTCAAAGAGTTCACCGCCGAGCGCTTTCGACAGCGGCTCACGGTGATACTGCCGGTTTCGCAGTTTCGCTAACCCGGCTAGCACAGCTGCAAAGTCACCCGGATCGGTGGTCTTGAGTTCATCAAGAAACTCCCGCACCGGACAGGCTCCGGTCTCAGTCTCGTAGAACTCTACCGTGAATTCCATGCTCATGCAACATCAATATTAGTGTCGTGAATGAGACGCCACACGTTTACCTGCTTTCCGTTTCCTGGATATTCGAACGACATGACGTGGCCGCTAATTCTTGGTGATCCGCTTCTGTGAGTGCTTCGTGGAGGACGGCTTCGAGGAGGCGGCGGCTTTCGGTTTGGGTGGTGGTGAGTTGTGCTTCCAGCCGGTCACACAGGGTCATCAGCTCATCGACTTTGGCAACGATCCGCTGTTGTTCGGCGAGGGGTGGGAGAGGGATCAGAACTGCGTTGAGAATTTCCAGATTGATATTTTTCTGCGCCGTGGCAGGTGCGAACGCGAGCAAGTCGGCTTTCGCCGTCCTAATGAAGTACTCAAAATACTTGGCGCTTGGAAATTCGGAAGCAGGAATGAAGCCAACGACGCTATCCGGGAAACACGCGTCGAAGCTCAAGATGCCGCTATCAGCGATGTTCGCCGCTATGGTGATGCATAAAGTTCCTTTGGGCCACTTCATACTCTGAGCAAGTCCACTATCGTTATATTTGCTCGCATGGGTTTCAATAACACCCTTAGAGCGAGCAACATCACCAGTTTGGATGAGCAAGTGAGTGCCGCCATCGAACAGGGTGCGGTCGTTGCGGGGACGGTGTTTTGATTTCCCCCGGCCAAAGATTCCAAGTTCGGGAAACCGTGCCCAGACCCAAGAAGGAGGCAGAGTAAAGGGTGTTTGCGTGTCATCTACTTGATCAAGATCGACATCCTTCTTTCGCTTTCCCTCCTTCACCAACTTCGTTTTCTCAACCTGGATACGCTTGAGCAGTTCAGATGCAGGTTCATCGTGCGGGTCTTGGGGGACGAGCTTCCCACGGACGGCGAGGTTGAGGATGGTTTGGCGGAGCTGCTGAATGTGTTCGGATCGCGTGGTGAGGCGCGGAAGGTGGTTGAAGTGGAAGCGGGCGTGCTCGCGGAAGGCGTCGGGGTCCGCCCCATTGTTCAAACGATTCAGAGATGAAGCCACCAGCCGATCCCGCCGGCTCTCCCGCTCCGCCTGCGCCGCTTCCAACCGATCACAGAGCGCCATCAATTCTTCCACCTTGGCGACGATGCGGTGCTGTTCGCCGAGGGGTGGGAGGGGGAGAAATATGTTTGTAATTGAGTCGCGGTTTAGGGTCGCCCCTTTGATTGCATCCTTTGTATTGCCCTGCAAGGAAAACTGGGGGAGCACCTTAAAGAGATAGTCATCCATTGTCTGGAAATAAGGATGAATGGAAATGATCGCCTCATTATGAAACGCAGGAATGCCGAGCCGTGAAATCTTCCCAATCGTTAGCTTAAAGCTCATGATTACGGTGCCAACGGGGGCTGGCTCCGAGCGAAAAACCTGGTTCTTAGCTTTGGCGCTGACCGTTTCCTTCGTGGCAGCAACCACTCCGCCATCTCTCATATCGGCGATGCTGACCCAGGGGTAATCGCCGGTATTCCAAAAACTAAAATCGTGGCGTGACGGCGTCCGTCCAGCCGAAAAATCTGCAATCGACCCGAATCGCACCCATTGCCAATTGCTGGGAAGTTCAAACGGCTGATCCTCAATCGCGACCTGCGGTGTCGGCTCCTGCTTCCTGATCTTGCCCGCCTTCACCAGACGTACTTTCTCCGCCTCGATTTCCTTCAACAGTTCCGACGCTGGTTCGTCCCTCGGATCTTGTTCAAGCAGCTTTCCCCGAACGGCAAGGTCGAGGATGAAGCGGCGCAGGCGAGGGATGGCGTCTGGCACGTCGCTGATGCGGTCGAAGTGCTGGAGGAGTTGCGCTGAGTTCATCGCAGCAACGCCTTCTCCAGGATCGATTTGAGCTGATCGCGGAGGTTAGATGTTTCTCTCTCTGCTTCGTTGAGCTTGGCCAGCAGTTCTTCCGGATCGCCGTGATCGTCTGCGACGGTGTGCGGATTCTTGACGTCCAGGTTGTAGCCACGAGCTTTGACTTCCTCGGCCGTCACTTTCCAGGCAACTTCCGTTTCCTTCCTGCCTTTGCGCTTCGCTCCGCCCCACCAGTCGATGCAGGGCTTCAGATGGTCGAAACGGATGGGCTTCGTCATCGAGTAAGCTTTCTGCCCGTCGGGAATGCGATGTTCGTAGAACCAGATGTCCTTGGTCGGCTCGCCCTTCTCGAAGAATAAAAGATTCGTTCCGATGCTGGCGTAGGGTTTGAAGACACTGTTGGGCAGACGGACGATCGTGTGGAGGTTGCACTCCTCCATGAGATGCTCCTTGAGCCTGGTCTTCACGCCTTCGCCGAAGAGAGAGCCGTCCGGCAACACCACGGCGGCGCGGCCACCGGCTTTGAGCAAGCGCACGATGAGCGCAAGAAAGAGATCGGCGGTCTCGCGCGTCTGAAAGTGTTTGGGAAAGTTGCTTTCAATCCCGTCTTCTTCTCTCCCACCAAAGGGCGGATTGGTGAGAACGATATCCACACGGTCGGCCTGGCCATAACTGATATAGGGCCTGGCCAGGGTGTTGTCATGGCGGACGAAGGAGGGATCGTCGATGCCGTGTAGCAGCATGTTCGTGACGCAAAGCATGTGCGGGAGCTGCTTTTTCTCGCAGGCTCGCAGGGCCTCTTGCATCTTCTCTTCATCGGCTGGTTTCTTCACATACCGCTCGCGCATGTGGCGGATGGCGCAGGTGAGGAAGCCGCCGGTGCCGCAGGCCGGGTCGAAGAGAATCTCGCCGGGATGCGGGTCAATCCGGTCCGCCATGAAGGCCGTGACGGCGCGGGGCGTGTAGTACTCGCCCGCGTTACCGGCGCTCTGGAGATCGTTCAGGATCTGCTCGTAGATATCGCCGAAATGCTGGCGTTCGGTCAGGTTGTTGAAGTCGATGTTGTTGATCTTGTTGATCACCTGCCGCATGAGCTGGCCGGACTTCATGTAGTTGTAGGCGTCTTCGAAGACATCCCGCACAACGCGGCGGCGTCCGTCCTTGCCGGTTAACTCTTTCAGCGAAGGGAACAGCTCATCGTTGACAAAGGCCATGAGCGGCTCGCCGGTGATGCCTTCTGGATCTGCCGCCCAGGTGCGCCACTGAAACTTCTTCGGAATCGGCGACCGGTAGTCCTTCTGCATCGCTTCGAGTTCCAAATCCTGGTCGTCGATGATCTTCAGGAAGAACATCCAGCAGAGCTGAGAGATGCGCTGGGCGTCGCCATCAACACCGCTGTCCTGGCGCATGATGTCTTGAATCGATTTGACGGTGTTCCGAACGGACATGAGTTAGGCAGCTCCCTGGTATAACGCGGATTGCAGTTCGTGGACGGCCTGTTCAAAGCCGGGCCGTCCACCGAAGGTCTTAAGCAGCTCGATCGGCGTGCCCATGGCATCGAACGGCGAGATCTTGAGGATCTGCGGATCATCCAGGCTGGTCACACCTTCGTCCTGGTATTTCTGAAGCAATGCTTCCAGCACGGCGCGGGCTTGCTTGCCGTACTTAGTAAAGACATCCCGCTTGCGGACATTCTCCACTCGCTCTCGCCTGGTCAGCGGCGGCTGATCGAAGGCCACGTGGCAAATGAGGTCGAAGGGATCGAGATCTTTTCCCACTTCCTCGGCCAGTGGTTCAAGCAACACTCCTTCCTGTTCCAATTCCTCGATGATGGCCTGCTTGCGCTCGGTGCTGTTCCACTGTTTGAGAAAGGCCGTGAGGCTGGCATAGCGCTTCCGGAGCGTCTTCTTGGAATAGTCGCGCAGAGTTTCGGTGACAAGCTTGCCGTATTCGTCGAGATACTCCACTCGCTCCGCAATCACATTCACTTCACCGCCATGAATGTAGTACTTGCGCGGTTGAGTCCCGCCGGGCGAAATCGTGATATCCGGCTTATCGGGATCGACGACAACTCGCTCATCCTCACCGGGTGTCGGCGGGATCGGATCTTCCGCATCAGCCCGAGGCAGCACATCGTCCGGCGGCGCGACCGGATCATCTTCGCCCGGTTCGTAGATCTGCACCGGCTCGCCGTCGAAGTCGGGATCGGCGAAATGGTTGGTGGCCTTGCGGAAGTCGATGAGCGTGAAATAGTACTTCTTCGTGTCCTCGTGCACGCGCGTGCCGCGCCCGACGATCTGCTTGAACTCAGTCATCGAGCCGACTTCTCGGTCGAGCACAATCAAACGGCAGGTTTGGGCATCGACCCCGGTCGAGAGCAGCCGTGAGGTCGTCACGATCACAGGGTATTTCGCCTCCGGATCAATGAAGTTACCGAGCTGGGCGCAACCGTCGGCATCGTCGCCGGTGATCCGCATCACGTAGCGTTCGTTTTGCTGAACAAGATCAGGATTCTCGTTAATCAGGGCCTGGCGCATCCGCGCTGCGTGCTCCACGTCCACACAGAAAACAATGGTCTTCTGAAACCGGTCTCCACTCTCCCTTAAGAAGTCGGTCACTTTGCGGGCCACACGCCTGGTCCGCTCGTCGATGACCAGATTCCGGTCGTAGTCCTTCTGGTTATAGATGCGGTCTTCGATCTCCTGGCCGTACTTATCGATCTCTCCCCTGCTCGGGCGATAGCCTTCGACATCCACGTCGAGATGGACCTTTACCACTTTGTACGGAGCCAGGAAGCCATCGCGGATGCCTTCCTTTAACGAATAGCTGTACACGGGTTTGCCGAAGTAATGGATGTTGGAGACATACTCGGTTTCCTTCGGCGTCGCGGTGAGACCGATCTGGCTAGCGCTGGAGAAGTGGTCAAGAATCTCCCGCCAGGCCGAGTCCGCCGCCGCGCTGCCGCGGTGGCATTCGTCGATCACGATGAGGTCAAAGAAATCCCGAGAGAGTTCCCGGTACAGCTTTTGGCTGTCCTCCGGCCCGGTGATGGCCTGGTAGAGGCCGAGGTAAATCTCGTAGGACGTATCGATCCGCCGATGCTTCTTGTCCACAGCCAGGGGGAGCTCAACGGTGTTGCCGTCCTCACGCTCGATCGTCTTGGAGCCGGTGCTGAGCTTGGCCATCGTCTTCCCGAAGGGTCGGAAGTCGTTGACCATGGTTTGATCGATCAGCACGTTGCGGTCGGCCAGGTAGAGGATGCGTTTCTTCCGCTGAGCTTTCCAGAGACGCCAGATGATTTGAAAGGCTGTGTAGGTTTTGCCGGTGCCGGTGGCCATGACGAGGAGGAGGCGATTCTGGCCTTTGGCAATGGCTTCGATGGTCTTGTTGATGGCGATGCGCTGATAGTAGCGCGGTTCCTTACCGCTCGCGTCGTCGTGATAGTTCTGAAG
>CAZXNN010000199.1:0-6226 GCA_964641915.1 uncultured Nitrospira sp.
ATCTTCCCGGAAGCGGCCCGCCGCCACCTCTTTCCGCAGGTCTTTCTGCGTCGCGCAGACCAGCCGCACATCCACATCGATCGTCTGGTTACTCCCGACCCGTTCGAACTTCCGCTCTTGGAGCACACGCAGCAGCTTGACCTGCACGACCGGCGAGATTTCCCCGATTTCATCGAGAAACAAGGTGCCACGATTGGCCATTTCAAACCGGCCCCGTCGCTGACGCAATGCGCCCGTGAAGGCGCCCTTTTCATGACCGAACAGCTCCGCCTCCAGTAGCGATTCCGGAAGGGCCGCACAACTCACCTTGATCAGGGGATAGTCACGCCGCGGGCTGTTCTGGTGCACCGCATTGGCCGCCAGCTCTTTCCCCGTTCCACTCTCGCCAAGAATCAGCACCGTGGAATCCGTGGCCGCGACCGTCTTGATCTTATCCAGCACGGCCCGCATTTTTGTGTTGGATCCAAGAATACCGCCGAAACTGAACTTATCCTCCAGGATCTCTTTCAGATCCTGATTCTCTTTGCGAAGCGCGACCACGGTTCCCGCCCGTTCGACGATCAGCAACAGCTCATCCATTTTGAACGGCTTGGTAATGTAGTCGAAGGCGCCGAGCTTCATCGCACCCACGGCGGTCTCGACGGAGCCATGCGCCGTGATCACCACCACTTCGGCCTGCGCCCGCGCCGCTTTCGCTGCCTTCAGCACCGCCAGCCCGTCGGCGCCCGGCAATCGCAGATCGGTGATTACGAGATCGTAATCCCGCCGGCGCGCCTCTTCGATCCCTTCGGTCCCCGTGGCGGCGGCACAGACATCGTGGCCGACCGCTTCAAGCGCATCGACGATGGACAAGCGCATCAAGGGTTCGTCGTCGACGATCAGAATCGTAAGTGGGGTCATGACACCCGCTCCACCGGCTGCCGCTCGCGGGAGACGGGCAGCCAGAGAGTAAAGACTGTGCCTTTGCCGACTTCACTATCCACAAGAATCTTGCCTCCATGCCGTTCCACAATCCCAAGACTGACCGACAACCCCAACCCCGTCCCTTCCCCTTCGCGCTTGGTCGTGAAGAACGGATCAAAAATCTTCGGCAGCACCGCCGCCGGAATACCGGACCCGGTGTCTCGAATTTCCACCAGACAAATCCCCTCTTCCACCCAGGTCCGGATCGAGAGGACGCCGCCCTCTTTCATCGCCTGGACGGCATTCAAAATCAGATTCATCAAGACTTGCTCGATCATATGCCGGTCGATCATGACCGCCGGCAACCCGTTGCCTAGAGAGGCCTCGAGCACAATCCGATTCGGCGCGAACAAATGGTTCGTCAGCACCAGCACCCGTTCGATCACCGTGTTGATGCTGGCCGGCGCAAACTCCGGCTGATGCTGCTGAGAGAAATCCAACAACTGCCTGACGATCTTCTGGACACGGTGCAATCCGTCTTCCATCGAGGCCAAATACTCCTCGCGCCGGACCGGTGCGATCGTCCCCTTTCCGAGATTGTAGAGGCAGTTCAGAATGCCACCTAACGGATTGTTGATCTCGTGGGCCACTCCCGCCGCGAGCTTGCCGACAGATGCCAACTTCTCCGAATTCCTGATTTGCTGTTCCAGTTTCTTCGTGTCGGTCATATCGCGGGCGATCCCGAGGACGCCAAGAATCTCCCCGTCTACCCCGTGCAACGGCGACACACTCACCATAACAGACCGGGCCTCGCCCGTGCGGGTAACCACTTCGACTTCGTACACCTGCTTTGCGCCGATATCGAGCGTGCTCTTGAGCCGCCGCCCCCGGTGCCGCTTAGATAATAGGGACAAGTAGGGCCGGCCAATAAGGTCGTCTTTCCGGTAGCCCCAGGCTTCAATCTTACTGTTGACGTAAGTGAAACGCTGCTCAGTGTCCAGCGTGTAAATGACATCGTTGGCATTTTCGAGCAGGTTCTCTAGATACTGCTTCGTCTCTTCGATTTCCTTCGTGCGCTCCCGGACTTTCACTTCCAGTTCATCCCGGTAAGACCGCAGCTGCCGTTCCATCCGCTTCCGATCGGTGATGTCGCGGAGCTGCACCATAATCAGCGGGGCCTCGGCGGCGCCGGTCCGAATCAGATCCATTTCAACCGGGGTCTCGACACCGGCGGCTGTGAGAACAGCAATCTCGTGGGTAGGGACCTGCCGCTGCCCTCCGGCCAACTCCATCAACAAGGCACGAACCCCCTCGCGAAATGCAGGCAGGGCAATGTCGAAGATACTGCGCCCAACGACCGACGATTCCGAATAACCCAAGGCCTGCTCTTCCCGCTGGTTGACTGCAACGACCTTCCCGTCGCGATCCACCATGAAGACAGAGTCAGCCACAAGGTCGAAGAGTGCCTTATAGCGCGCCTGCGACGCGACCAACTGCTGTGTCCGCTCAGAGACGGCCGTTTCGAGCTTGCTCGTATATTGCTGAAGCTGCCGCTCCAACTGATGCCGTTCGGTCACGTCCCGTACGAATGCGCGCGTATGGACGATGCCGCCCCCCTCCTGATCGAACAACGCCGTCGCATGGATCTCCACGTCGATCTGACGGCCGTCCTTCGCAAGAAAGATCGTTTCAATGGTGTTGCGGCCTTTCACCATGAGCCGCTCAAGATAGCTCAGGACATGCCCCGCCTGGTCCGGCGGCACCACGTCCCAGAGCCGCATGGCCAACATTTCGTCGAGGCTGTACCCAAGCTTCTCCAGCCCGGTCTGGTTCACATGGACAAATTGCCCTGCCCGGTCCAGCTGGTAAATCATTTCCGGGGAATGCTCGATCAGATCCCGATACTTTTCCTCCAACCGCCGCACTTCGAGCATCCGCTGTTCGATTTGCGTGAACGACAACTTTAGATTAGCGGCCATCTGATTGAAGGCGCCGGCCAGGTGTTCGATCTCATCGCCGGTTCGGATCTGCAAGGTCTGATCGAGCCGGCCGCTGGCGATCTCCAGAACACCGTCGTGCAAGATTTTGATCGGCCTAGCGATCCGCCGGGCCACGATCAACCCCGTGCCCACTAGCACGGCAAACACTAACACTCCATACAACAACACTCGGCCGACGAGACGCCCCAGAGGAGCGTAGGTTTCTTCCGGATCCTGCCGAATGACCGTCACCCATTGTTTGCCGCCCATACTGCCCGGCGCCAGGGGTTCACTGAACCGCACCGGAGCAAACCCGATCAGGGCATTGTGGCTGCCATGGGAGTCGTCGGGCGCGATGGCCCAACCGGCCTTGTCCTGCACGATGGTCCTGACCAGTTCCGGCGTCACTGTATGTTCTTCCGGCGACAGCACCGGACAAATCAGTGAGACGCCGTCGGAGTTGAAGAGCATCGCGTGGCCGGATGAGCCGATCGACACTTCGCCGATCGAATGGAACAGCGTGTCGCGCCGGAGCAAAATGGTCACGGCGCCGATGACTCCCCGGCCACCGTCCTCAATGATCGGCACCGCCACGACCACGACGTGCGTTCCGAAGGCCGGATCGAAGGCGATATCGCTGACGTAGGGAAGGGACACCTGCGACTTCACCAGCGCCGTCCACCAGGGCGTCTTGCCGTAGAAATACTCTACCTGGGGGATCGAACTCACCACCAGGGCCCCGCGGACGTCCGTCACCAGAATCCCAACGTAATCGGATTTCCGGATATCGTGCCAACGGATGAGATAATTCGTGACAATGCGGTTGATGAACAGCGGGAACTCGCTGCGGGTGTCGCGCTGGCGCCAGCGCGCCTGCCAGTCTTTGATCATGGCATCGATCGCACGCTCGTCCTTCCCCTCATAGGTGCGGTTCGACTCCGTGACAGCCGTGCGGAGGAAGGGAGTGCTCCCGAGTTGCTGCGCTTCGTTGATCCCGCGGGTCACATGCATCTCGGTCCGACGCGATGCCTCGACCGCCACTTCCTTGAAATTGGCGCCGATGGCCTCGCGGAGAGCCCGCCGTTCTTCTACGTAACTGAGCAGGAGAGAGAGGCTGAGTGGCAGAAGACCCACCATCACGATCGCCGTGATGATTTTCTGCTGGAGACTGTGAGACCGACTCCAGAGTGTCATACTGATGCCCCAAGGAGGATGCACGAACCCGTGAAGCGTCTCTCGTGAAGCGTTCGGAACGAGTTTCCAAGGCAGGCGACGAAAGACGCTTCACGAACAACGACCGATTGCCCTTTAGCTCCGCTTCATCATCCGTCCACTGGCGCCCGGCCAGAGGAGAAGCAACGGACTGGCAACGAACACCGACGAATAGGTTCCGAAGATGACGCCACTCAGAAGGGCGAGCGAAAAATCATGCAAGACTTCGCCGCCGGCCAGGGTCAGAGGAATCAGAACCAGCACCACCGTCAAACTGGTCACGATCGTTCGGCTGAGAACCTGATTGACCGCTGTGTTGATCGTCGCCTCTTCCGAATCTCTCCGGCGGCTCTTCAAATTTTCTCTGATCCGGTCGAATACCACCACAGTATCGGTCAGCGAATAGCCTGCCAGGGTTAACAGCGCCGTCACGACGAGCAACGTGATTTCTTTATCCAGCAGATAAAACGCCCCGAGCACGGCCAGCACATCGTGGAACGTGGCCAGGGCGGCCGCGACGCCGAAGCGCAACTCGAACCGGGCCGCAACGTACATGATGATCCCGGCAAACGAGATAACGATTGCGATGAGCGCATCTTCCTGCAGCTTCTTCCCGATGGTCGGGCCGATTTCCGTCGACGCATCCACGACAAACTTATTATTCGGGAATTCCTTTGAGAACACCGCCATGACCCGTTCAGCGGTCTTTTCTTCAATGGTGGTCGAGGCTTTAATGCGGACGAGCAATTTGTTGTCCTGCCCGAATTCCTGCAACTCCGCATTGCTCAACCCGTTCGACTCCAGCGCCTTCCGCGCTTCCTCGATCCGAATGGTCTGGTCAAACTTCAACTGCACGGCCGTTCCGCCGGCAAAGTCGATCCCGAGATTGGCGGCCCCGCGCGAGATCTGCACCAGGGCGATCAACCCGAACAACACCATCACGCCCGAAAAGATAAACGCGATCTTGCGCTTACCCATGAAATCGAAGTTTGTTTTTCCGAGAATCTCTAACATGCTCACTCCCTTTTCGTCGTGTTCAGCTCTCAGTCTTCCGCCATCAGCATCACGGCTAAATGCTGAGCGTGTCCACTTTCTTACCTTGATTCAGCAGATCAAATACGACCTTGGTTCCGACGAAGGCCGTGAACAGATTGATCGCGATCCCCAAGCACAACGTCACGGCGAATCCTTTAATGGGACCGGTGCCGAACAAGAACAGCGCCACGCCCGTGATCAACGTCGTCACGTGCGCGTCGATGATCGTGAGCAGCGCCTTGTCATAGCCGCCGTCCACCGCCAGGCGCACGGCTTTTCCTGCACGCAATTCTTCGCGAATGCGCTCGAAGATCAGCACATTGGAGTCCACGCCCATGCCGATGGTCAACACAATGCCTGCGATGCCCGGTAACGTCAGCGTGGCGTTCAGGGCCGAAAGCGCTCCGAGCAAACAGATCAGGTTGAGCAAGAGCGCGAAATCGGCGATCACTCCGGACAAGCGGTAATACACGATCATAAACACCACCACCAGCAGTCCGGCGATGAAGGTGGATTTCATACCCTGATCGATAGAATCCTGTCCAAGAGACGGCCCGACGGTGAGGTCTTGAATGATCTTCAATGGAGCCGGCAATGCGCCGGCGCGAAGGACGATGGCCAAATCGTTGGCCTCCTGCGTGCTGAACGTCCCGGTGATCTGAGCCCGTCCGCCGGAGATCCGGTCCTGAATCACCGGCGCGGAATAGATCGTGTTATCGAGCACGACGGCCATGCGCTTCTTGATGTTCTCACCGGTGATCCGCTCAAACTCCCGACCGCCTTTGCCGTCAAAAGTAATAGAGACATAGGGGTCGTTGAACTCTCCGATGGAGACCCGCGCGTCGCTCAAGACATCGCCCGTCAACATCACCCGTTTCTTCACGAGGTACGGCGTCCGGAATTCCCGGCCGGTGTCTTTGTCGACTTGGTGCTCGAACAGGATCTGATCGCCCTCCGGCACCTTGCCCTGGAACTGCGCCAATACTTCGGCCTCTTTTTCCTTCGGGATGCGGGCAGGGAAATCCATCTTCATCTGATTGTCTTCGTCGAGCATCTTGAACTCGAGCAAGGCGGTTTCCTTGATGAGATCCTTCGCC
>CAZXNN010000200.1:0-6196 GCA_964641915.1 uncultured Nitrospira sp.
CAGATTGACGGACGCGGGCCCGTAGCTCAGGCCGGTTAGAGCAAGGGACTCATAACCGGAAGGCTCTTGCTGTAGGCCGGTCCGTAAGTGTTTGTCCCGTGGTCTCTTAGGCTACCCCATCCCGGAAACTGCGAATTGACCTAGGAACAACCTAGGAAGATGGCAGTTTGGGGGCGTCTCAGAGGCCAATTCAGGGGTGGGCAGAGTTCCTAGGGTGAATTGAAACGCGCTTGAAGAGGCTCCTACGCTGGTTAGAATCCCCCTCGCGGTCCCGTAGCTCAATTGGTAGAGCAACCAACTCATAATTGGGAGTGTGCGGGATCATGCCCCGCCGGGACCATTCAGCAAGAAACCCCATCGGCCTGTCTGTTGGCCGGTGGGGTTCTTCGTGCTACTTCTTGTCGCGTGATCTATCTGAACTTCTCGGCGAACCCGGTTCCCTCTCAACGATTGTCACGCCGGTTTTGAGTGAGTCAGCCTTGGGCGGTTCTAGTCCTTTGGGATTTCCGTTCCAGAACCGGAGTGTAGCGGGGTCCATCATGTGTGATTGAGCGAACATCCGCAACTTGCCGTGATGTTCCGGAATCTGGTTCAGCCGATCCCGCTCTACGCTGAATGCCTGCTCGCGATTATGCCAGCCGTTGTAGGCACGGCGCATCTGGAAGGTGAACGCCACGTCCCCCGAGTCAATGCAGTTGCCAAGCCATTTCACAACCTTCAAGTATGCAGAGAAGAACGCGTCAAAGCGGGCACGAACCTCAACCAAGGGAATCTTGCTATCCATAGCGGTTGCTTCGGCAATGCGCTGGCAGTGCGTTCGGAAGTCTACTTGGACTTCTCGAAGGAGTTCGGCCCAGTAGTGTTCTTGCCGTAACGCCTCTTCAACCTCCGCAAAAAGGGTAAGCAGCACCTCAGCCGCTTGCGCACCGTGGAGGTTCCAGAGTGCGCGGATTGGTTGGATGCTCTCGCTTTCTTCCCTACTCAACGCAAGGGGTTTCTGCTTCTTCGATGCTAGCCACTCACGAAGAACGGCGGCGGTAGGACTGGTGTCAACAAAGCCAACAACAATCAGCGCCGCAACGAGAGTGGCAAGCAATAGTCCGACAATTCCCACGGGCAACTCTGCGAGGGCTTGTAGTTGGCGCCACAGGTATGGGAGTACCTTTCCTGTTAGCCATTCGTCGAAATAGTGGTTGCTGAGATAGGCTCCGGCCAAGAGTGCAAGGCCGACCGTCCCCCGTTTGCCGTATCTCGCTGCTAGAAACGTCCTAACGCGATCATGCACGCTCTGTGGGTAGCTCATAGCTGTCGAAGCTATGTGCGCTGGCCTTCCCGTCAAGTCGCAGTGTAGGCCCTCCCATGTCCCCTCACGCTCATCCGGCAAGCGCAAATCGTTTCTCTGTCACTACCCGCCGTTCTCTCTTCGCTGTCGTTGTGCCTCAAGCGTTTCCCATACCACTTGCTTCAACATCTCGCTTCTACTCAGTGTGGATAGCGAATCAGACTGAGGAAGAACGCCAGCCGGGCCAGTCGTCTCATTCGTGGTGTCATTCGTCATCGGCCTTTCTCGTTATGCGGAACTGCCGATTGTATTCCGGGTACAGTCCAGCCCATACCGCCTTTCCGAACCATGCTTCTAGTGCTGCCCTGTTTGCCGGGTCTTTGTCGAGATTGACCGTGTCGCTAGTGCTTGGAAGACAGAAGCCCACAAGCGCCAAGCCCGGGTCCGTAAATGTGAACCGAAGTGTGACCGTGCATTCCATCGTGTCATAGGGTTTCGGTTCTTCCAAGCGTGTGGGATGTGTGGCCACGACTTCGGCTTTGAGGTCCCCCAGCACCTCCACGCTCTTGAATGTGGACGGCGCTAACAGGTCGGTAAAGTTCTCGTTGTTCATGATGTGCCCTCCGAATCGCCAATAATCACATCACGGAAGAGGCTTGGACGCGGGGCAGGGGTGTCCTTCATCAATTCGCGTTGCACCAGCATTGCCAGCCATGCACCCATCTTCAGGCCATGCTTTTGACAGTGTGCCTTGAGCTTGGCATGAACGGCGGTGGGAAGATTGATGACGGTAAAGGGTCGTTGATTGCGTTTCGCTGCCATAGTGGTTCTCCAATAGAAATCGTTGACCTACACAGATAAATATTGGGGAACATTGGCTGACATGCGGTTCTACTATTCTCTACTATCCTCGGTCATCGTCCTTGTTGCTCATGTGGCCCATCATCTCACCGGGCAACGTGGCGTCAGCAAGGATGTTGGCTTTGGCAATCGGCAGGGCAGCAATGAGGACAATGGCGAAGGCACCAATTAGGAAGGTCCACGCGGCAAGCTTCTCAAGGGTGGAACTGTCCTGCCGAATGACCACAACCACCACAAAGCCCACCACTCCCGCAAGGGCAAACAAGAGCGACAAGGCCCACCCGAGATTCAATGAGTGATCCCGTTCAAATACCAACGCATACCAAAAGCTTCTCTTGTTCATGTGCCCACCTCAGAAACGCAACTTTCCAACTGCTCTCTGATACGTATACTTGTCCAAGCGAAATACGTCTTCGCCATAGTACGTGCTTGGGCTTCACTCATAGCTTCAACGCCTCTCAGAATACAATGAGGGGCGTTGTTGTTTTTGGGGTGTTTGACAGGAGGTGGGGGAGGCGTAGGTTAGACGTATCCCGCTCAACAACGGTGCCCCATGGTCAACAAGTGCCCCAAGTGTGAGACGTTGAATCCTCGGGATGTGACGTTTTGTAAGAATTGTCGGGAAGCGTTGCCCTTGACCACGGAGCAGTTGATGGCCCCGCCTGATGGTTGGTTGCGGTACTTGGCCGTGGCGTTGGCGATTGGGTTTGGTGTGTGGGCGTGGTTCGGGGGTGGGCAATGAAGCGGGTGATGATGCTGGTGGGCGTACTCTGCCTATTGACGGTGGGACCGGGATTCCTGTATGCACAAACTCCAGTGCACCCTATGACCACTGGAGCGCTTCTCAGTGCATGTAGGGGCGCAATAGAAGTGGCTGAAGGCAGGGAAGAAGTACGGAGTAGTCAGGAAGGAACAAATGGGTTGTTATGTGCTGGTGTCGGAGCCGCCTTCCTGCAACTTGGTCGCCTGTGGAATGCGGATACGATTCCCTACAAGTATGCCCTTCCAAAAGTGTGTCTGCCTGAAGGGATTTCCGGGACGCAGGTCATTCGGACGTTCGTGCGCTATGCGGAAGACCATCCTGAGTTGCGTTATAGGCCGATTGCGTGGGTTATGCTGGCGAGTCTCCAAACTGCCTATCCCTGCCCCTGAATACGCGATGAACCACAGGTCAAGTTGCTTACAGATTGTGCTGGTGCTGCTCGCCCTAGCGACTCGCTCGGTTGCTGCCCAAGGTCAAGAATGGCGCTATCGGGCGTTGGTGGATTCCATGAGCGATGACACCCGGTACGTCTTTCTGTTGCCACCTGTGAATCCCGTGGCCGACAGCCTTGCCGATGGGTCGTTTATCCTGTCGTGCGAAGCCAACAAGCAATGGAACTTCATGTTTGCGGCCCGAGATACCATGGGGACTGGACCGGGCAGAGAAAGCGTCTTTGATACCACACTCACAGTCATCGTGCGCTTTGATGCCGAACCTCCCGAAACTCTCTCGCGTCGGGGTGGCACGGCAGGGGGCTATGTGGGCTTCAATGCCCTTGCCGCACAGACGCCCCCACGTCGCACCCAACGTCTTGCAACCGAGCTTCTAGGTTCACAGCGACTGCGACTGAACGTCCGGGCCGACTATCGCACCTTTCCGGTCTTCGAGTATCACATCCCACCTGAATCGGCTGAGTTCGTTCGGTCACGCATCAGCCGCCAGTGTGCGCTATGAGAGGGTATGAAATGCGGATCGTGAGGATGGTGGCGGTAGCCATGTTGCTCATGCTACCCAAGGTCATGGTGGCGCAAGTGGCTGGATTGAAGGCGAGCGAAATTACCGAAAACTGCCGAGACGCAATCCGGGGGGAGGGGTCGGATACGCCGGAAAGAATGTTCAAGTCGAATTCGTGCGTAGCCGTGGCCGTGGCCTTCCTGCAATTGAGTGCGTTAGTGGTCAATCGCGCTCCGGGCCATGAACAATACGCATTACCCAACGTCTGCCTGCCTGATGGCGTGTCGGCTCGTCAGATTCTTAGCGTGTTCGTCAAGTACAGTGACGACCACCCCGAGAAACAGCACATGCCGTATACGTGGATGATGCTTATTGCGCTCCAAGAGGCGTTCCCATGCGCCAACTAGATGCATGGGCGGTGGCCTGCGGGTTGTTGCTGATGCTCACAGGCTCTCTGTCGGCACAGCAAGCGTCGGAATGGGTTGTGGCGTCACAAGTGGATTCGATGACGGACAAAGTCCTCTACCGTTTTGTCCTTCAGGGCAACAACCCGCCTGATGCACTGTATGAACGTCCCGAGTTATTCATGGTTTGTCGGCGGGACGGGAGTTGGTTGCTCGGTGCTTCGTCTGTTCTCGTGAACCAAACCGGCATCTACACGGACAGTGCCACAGCCGCCATCCGATTTGAGTCTCTCCCACCTGTCGTCATTCCCGGTGCCGGGAGTGTTAGGACCATGGTCACCTTCTCGACATTCGAAGCGAAGTTGACCCCGAGTGAGATACGCCGCCTTGTCTCTCGTACGCTGACGGCCCGGCGAGTGCGTATCCGTGTATCAGAGGGGGAAGCAAGTCACCCAACGTGGGAATTCTCCATTCCGGGGGCATCGCTTGAGTACGTGCGGCAAACCATCGGTGGCGCATGTACGCTGTAGTCGATTCTGTATAGTTCCCCAATGCTCAATACCTTCCTGCGTTTCTGACCAGCCCTGATCTCTTGGTCCAGTTGGAGAGTCACCTCACGCCGCGGGGAGCGGCGTCCGGCAGTCCTGCGGTGGGAGCGGCACCAGAGTCTCGGGCGCCGGCGGCCGGTAGCCGAGCGCGCTGTGGGGCCGCACCCGATTGTAGTGCACGCGCCAGCGCTCCACCAGTACCTCTGCCTCACGCAGCGTGAAGAAGAGCTCCCGCTTGAGCAGCTCGTCCCGCAGCTTCCCGTTGAAGGACTCGCAGTAGCCGTTCTCCCACGGGCTGCCCGGGGCGATGTAGAGCGTGCCCGCCCCGAGCCGCGTGAGCCAGCGCCGGAGCTTCCAGGCGACCATCTCGGGCCCGTTGTCCGAGCGGATGTAGGCGGGGACCCCGTGGACCTCCATCAGGTCAGCGAAGACCTCGAGCACGTCCGACGCCCGGAGCCGCCGCGCCACCCGGAGCGCGAGGCACTCCCGGCTCCACTCGTCGAGGACGACCATGAGCTTCAGGGGCCGGCCATCGTCGGTCCGGTCCATGACGAAGTCCCAGCTCCAGACGTGATGCCGGTGCTCGGGCCGGAGGCGGACACAGCTGCCGTCGGCGAGCCACAGGCGGCCGCGCTTGGGCTGGCGCTTCGGGACGCGGAGCCCCTCCTGCTTCCAGATGCGCTCGACGCGGCCGTGGCTCACAGCCCCGCCCTGGGTCGCCAGGAGGCTCGTCACGCGGCGATAGCCGTAGCGCCCATACTGGCTGGCCAGCGTGAGGATCGCGACGCGGAGGGGCTCCTCGTCAGCCCGGGGCGTCGGGACGTAGCGGATCGTGCTCCGGGGAATGCCCAGCGCGCAGCAGATGCGGCGCTCCGAGAAGGGGTGGCGGCTGCGGACCCACGCCACGGCATCCCGGCGGCGCGCTGGGCTCAGTATTTTCCCTCGGCGACTTCCTTCAGGATCAGCTTGTCCACCGTCAGCTCGGCGACCACCCGCTTGAGGCGGGCATTCTCGAGCTCGAGCTCCTTCAGGCGCTTCGCCTGGTCAATCTTGAGCCCGCCGTACTGCTTGCGCCACCGGAAGTAGGTGTGGTCGGTGACGCCGATGGCCTTGCAGGCCTGGCCGATCGTCTGGCCCTGGCCGAGCAGGACATCGGCCTCGCGCAGCTTGTGGATGATGTCTTCGGAGGTGTAACGACGCTTCGCCATGCGACTTGCCTCCTGATCGGGTGATGGAAACTACGTCGATTCCATCTGGACCAGGAAATCAGGGGCAGGTCAGCCGAAGAAGATCCTGTCGCTGCCGGGAATCCGGCTTATGAGGGCGCCGTGGTTGTCCTCCGATTCCTGCACCCGGAGGTCCTGCCGCCAGAGCGCGGTGCCGG
>CAZXNN010000201.1:0-6176 GCA_964641915.1 uncultured Nitrospira sp.
GTCGAGCGCGGTATCGACAATGGCGCGATTGCGCTCCTGACTCTGGAGCAAGGCGGCTTCAGCGGCACGCGCCCAGGCGCTCTCCTGTTGGGCTTGGCGATACTCCGCCCGCAGCCGCACGGTCGACCACAATAGCAACGCCAGCAGCGGGAACCAGATGACCAGCGCCGCACCGCCGACCTTCCAGAGCACGACGGAACGTATCGGCGCCAGAATCGCGTCACGATCGATCCGCACCAGCACCGTCCAGCCTAGACCGGGAAATTCTCCATAGCCCTTCGTCACCGCGTAGCCCGTCACGACTTGCACATGCCGACGGAGATGCTCCTCGATCACATAGCCCGGCTCCCCCGCCTGACTCAGTTGTACTGAGGGCAGCCCCAAGTCAAGCAGATTGATCTTTTCTTGTAGCGGAACCTTCGAGTCGACGAAGACCTCGCCGGACTTCGTGAGCATCTGATACTCAATCGCCCCACCAAACCCTTCGCGGCGTTGCAACGACCGGATCGTCCGTGTCGTCACATCTTCCAACATCGGAACCGCCACCCGCGTCGTGACCACCCCCAGAAACGTCCCCTCGGCATCCAGAATGGGAACCGTGAAGGCCACCGTTTCCATTCCCTGATCGGCCTCATGGCTCCCAACATCTCCGACGACCGCCTGCCTGGTCCCATGGGCGCTCCGAAACCATGCGCTCTGGCTGTAATCCAGCCCGATGAGAGACGACTCGGTGGCCGCGATCATCACTCCTTGCTGATTCGTCACCCCTAGCCAGTGATACATCGGCGCATAGGCTGTCTTTACCCACGTGAGGTAGCTGACCAGATACTGTCGGTCCGATGATCGAAGCGCGAAGGCACGGGCCAGCATGTGCACATCACCATAGCGCTCAAACAACAACCGGTCCAACTTGTCCGACACCTCCGCCGCCGCGAGCGTCAACTGTTCGCCCGAGGCCCAGACCAGTCGCCGTTCGACATACCGGAGCAGCACCGCCCCGATGCCGACCGCGAGGATCGTGACCAAGACGATCAGAAACGGAAGCCACCCGTAACGGCGTGAGGAGCGCGCAAGCGGTGAGGCGACAGGAAAGCTCATGGCTGCAGCGGACTCGCAATCCAACTCTTGATCATGGCCACGGGATGATACGCCTGCTTGGCGGCTCTGAGACCGGGAAGACCGGCATCGTCCATGGCATTGATATACTCGGCGCCGCCGTGGTGTGCGGCGCGACAGGTCTCGCGAAACAGATACTGCGCCAGACCGGGCACAGATCGGTCGGCGACTTCGACCAGCACCGCGAACGTCTCGGGCGCAAGCCGGTAGCCAAACGTATAACCCACCACCTGATCCTCCGCACAGGCCACGGTGCCGGCAAGCCCCAGCCGATCACCCAGTGTCCAGATCAGTGCATGGGCCGCTTCGGCATCCTCTAAGAGATAGCGTCCCATTGTATCCAGCGTTCCCTCTCGCTTCTGCGAGACCCATCGACGAAACAGGTTACGGCACGCGGGCTGATCGGCCGCCGTGTACGGGCGAAGTGTCACCGACGCAGATCGTTCAACTCGATTGCAGAGCGCCCGTTGCGATTTATAGGAATCTCCGGCGAGCTGCACCAGCGGGTCGGTCCGGTACAGATAGTCCGGAGACGTCTCTGCCCATTGCAACGGACTGCCGGCGAGACGCGCCTTCTGATGATCCATGACATTTTCGATCCGGCCGACTGGAGAACCATTGTTCCATCGATGCAAATCGGCTAACCCCTCCCCCACGGATGCTTCAAGCGGTTTCGGCCCAATCGGGGGCAGCGGCATAAACCATCCATCGGGAGAATGGGCGAACAGGAAGAATACACCCTCCCGCTCCATCCACCAATAGGGCAGTGTCGTGGCCCATATATAGTGATACACAAACGCATAGGCCGCTAGTGCCTCATGGCCTAGACATTCGGACCGCTCCAACGCCTGCGTCATCCGGAGCGCATCCTCCAGTAGGAGCGGGCGGAGACGCCGGTCCGGTCGTTGGAGATGCACGCGGGCCGTCACCTCCGGCAACGAGGCGAGCACGGCCACATCCTCTTGAAAGCGACCGATTAAACGAAGATTGCTCGCAAGAAGCCGGAGCGTGGTTTCCTGCCGAAGGAGCGCCTGAACCAGCCTGGCATGCTGGCGAATCTCTCCGGGAACCGCCTCCCGCATGAAGGGGCACTTGGTATCCCACCCGAGCTCGACCTCGGTACCGGCTTCGTTCCACATCAACGCCAACGGATAAAGCTGGCAATCGAGCGGCCTGTGGTCATAGATACCACAGCGCGAGGTTGCGGGATCGAAAGCCGGACACAGATACCCTTCGCTCTCAGCGTCTTTGACGAGCGCAATTTGAGATCCGACGGGATCCGCAAACAACGCGGGCGACAGTCCCTGCGCCACCGCAGACCCGATTTCATCCCGCGTAAAGTAGGGGCGAAGAAAACTGTCCGATTCAGGAAACCGGCAACAGACATCGCATTGCACACATACGGAACCAGGAACAAGTTGCGGCAGTGGATCTGACGGGGTCACTCGCGAATTGGACTCCAGCTGATTAAACGCCATGACGGCTTATCATACTACGATGGGCTCGCCCGTCGAGCAAGGAACGATCACTCGACCGCACATTCCATCACTCCTCAGAATCCCCCTCTGCAGCGAGCTATCGCACAGGCAACGAACGGCCAGCAGGACGAACGCCCCCTTGTCCGCCCCTGCCCCCCGTGGTAGCATCGACCGCGCACGTCCTTGACATCCGATTTCGCACAACACCCCACTAAGGAATAGTCCTTTGGCCCAGATACCGTCACCCTGTTCGTCCCTGGCGCCGGACCTCGCCATCCGCCGCTGTGCGGACATACGCACGCAGTTGGAAGCGGCCGGCCTGTTTGCCTCCGATACCGCGCCGCAGGCGACGAATTCCTGGCGAGTCAGCCCCTGTCCGCTGTTTCTTTCATCGGAACAGATCAGCTTCTTCACCAAGTTGGGGCCTCAACTCCTGAGCTTCTATCGGGCTCTCAACCGCCTCTACCTCGACAGCGCGAAAGGGACCCAACCGAGATGGGTCGCGCAGTATCTCGATCAAGGCAAACCCGAAGCCTTGATTGCCTATAGCCGGATGAAGCGCTTTCGGGATGAGCTGCCGGCTGTGATTCGACCGGATGTGATTCCGACCCAGGACGGCATGGTCATCACCGAGCTGGACTCAGTCCCCGGCGGGATCGGTCTGACCGCCTGCCTGTCGTCCATCTATAGCGGACTCGACGACCGGCCCCTGCCGCTCCTCGGCGGTGGCGACGGCATGGGACGGGGATTCGCCGCCATGCTGAAAGCGATTCAACGAGAACGGACCGGCTGTATCGCCATCGTCGCGTCGGAAGAGGCCAAAGAATACCGGCCGGAAATGACCTGGCTGGCCGCCCGGCTCCGGGAACAGGGCCTGCCTGCCTACTGCGTCGAGCCGCGGGATGTCCGATTCACCGAAGAGGGCTTACGGCTTCGACTGGAGGCCGGTGAGGAGCCGATCGCCATCGTCTATCGTTTTTATGAACTGTTCGATCTCTTGAACATCCCGAAAGCCGAGTTGATCCAGTACGCCGTAAAAAAAGAATTGGTGGCGGTCACCCCGCCCTATAAACCGGCCCTGGAGGAAAAGTCAGCCTTCGCCCTCCTGCACCATCCGGTGCTCCGGCCGTTCTGGGAAAAGGAACTCGGCGAAGCCACCTTGCTGGACCTGACCACCATTATGCCTCGCACCTGGCTGCTCGACCCGGCGCCGATTCCGCCGTCCGCCACGATTCCCGGATTGCGCCTGGGCAACCGAGCGATCACCAATTGGCGTGATCTCGCCGCCGCCACGCAGAAGGAACGGCACTACGTGATCAAGCCGTCGGGGTTTTCTGAACTGGCCTGGGGCAGCCGGGGCGTCTCGGTCGGGCACGATCTTCCGCAGTCGGAGTGGGCCGCCGCAATCGATCAGGCCCTCGCGTCGTTTCCGACGACGCCCTATATCCTTCAGGAATTCCACAAGGGCCGCATCTACGAGCTCGACTACTGGGATCCTGCGGCCAACCAGCTGGTACGGATGAACGGCCGCGCGCGCCTGTCTCCCTATTATTTTGTAGCGGACGGCAAAGCCGAATTGGCCGGGATCCTGGCTACCATCTGCTCGGCGGAAAAGAAAATCATCCACGGGATGAAAGATGCCATCATGGTCCCCTGCGCCCTGCAACCGTCGTGACGTAAGCCCCACTCTCTTTTCCCCAAATGCCTCATTCCACTTTGACTGTTTTCCATGGTAGCCTAAGACCATCATGGCGCTGACGCTCTATCACGTCGACTGGTGTCCCGACTGCGAAGTCGTGCGGGACAAACTCTCGAAGTTGGACGTCGCATATACCGACATCATCGTGCCGGATATCCGTCCGATGCGGAAACAAGTCCATGAAGTCTCAGGCCAGTATTATGTGCCCGTCCTGACCGACGGGGACATCGTCTTAACCGAGACACACGACATCTTGGCCCACCTCGACACTCACTATGCCAAGACATCCTCGTAGGCCCATCCATAATCTCTGCGTTCCCGCACGATCGGCGACAGGGTGTGCCCACCCTTGTCGCGAGTGGTTTCATCTCTTAGACAGGAGGCCATGACGCCCGTGGAGGAATGGAGACGCATACTCGCTGAGAGCATCGTGAAGCCGAAAGATCTGGCTGACCGATTCGGACTCGACGAGAAGGAAATAGAAGCCATCGTCGGTCCGTATCCCATGCGGATCACCCCGACCGTCCTCGGGACGATGAAGGGAAAAGGCGATGCCATCTGGAAACAGGTGGTACCCGAGATCGTGGAGCTGGACGATATCGACGCAGAGGACGATCCGCTCGAGGAGGACCTGATGAGTCCGGTCCCTCACCTCGTCCACCGATACCCCGACCGCGTGCTCCTCATGGTTACCAATCAGTGTCCGATCTACTGCCGTTTCTGCACCAGAAAACGGCTGGTGGGAAAGCCCGGTTTTCTGAAGAAGGGCGAACTGGATCGCGCGATCACCTATCTGCGCGAACACACGGAAGTGCGGGACGTCATTCTTTCGGGCGGCGATCCGCTACTCCTCCCCGACTATCTCCTGGAGAGGATTTTTAAGGCGTTGCGGAGCATCCCGCACCTGGAACTGATTCGCATCGGCTCGCGGGTCCCCGGAACATTGCCGGAACGCATTACTCCGAAATTGTGCGAACTCGTCAAAAAGTACCACCCGATCTATATGAACCTGCATTTCAACCATCCCGACGAACTCACGCCGGCGGTGAAAGCCGCCTGCGGCATGCTCGCGGATGCCGGGGTTCCGCTGGGAGCACAGACCGTGCTCCTGAAAGGTGTGAACGATGACCCCGAGGTGATGAAACGCCTTGTCCATCAATTGCTCCTGGCCCGGGTGAAACCCTACTACCTCTATCAAGCCGATCTGACCAAAGGCACCAACCATTTCCGCACGACAGTCGAAACCGGCCTGAACATCATCAAAGCGCTGCAGGGACACACCAGCGGAATGGCCGTCCCGCACTTCGTGATCGACGCCCCCGGCGGCGGAGGGAAAATTCCGCTTCTCCCCAGCGACTACCTGGTGCATCTCGATGAAGACGGCGCCGTGCTGCAGAATTATGAGAATAAGACGTTCCACTATCCGCAACCGAAACAGGGGAATGGACGCGAACTCCCCATGGTCGGTGCCCTGACCGGCTTCGACTTCGAAGCAAGCGAAAACAGTTACCCCGATCGCGACGGGTTCTCTTCGTGGGGCAACAGTTGCGGGGGAGATACGGACGAGCTGTGAGCAAAACACCGACCCAGGGCATTCTCCCGTACCAGGATATCAAACAGTTGATTGCCACACGGGCGATCACCGCCACCCCTGCTCTCGAAGACCGGCAGATTCAACCGGCCAGTCTTGACCTGCGCCTGGGGCGCAAAGCCTATCGGCTGATCAGCAGTTTCCTGCCGGAGCTCTCCCCCATTTCCTCACGGCTCGACGTGCTCGACTTCTATCAGTCGGATCTCGTCATGTATGAGATGGATTTGACGGAAGGAGCCATCCTGGAAAAAGGCCATGTCTATCTCGTGCCGTTGCTGGAGCAGCTGAAGCT
>CAZXNN010000202.1:0-6171 GCA_964641915.1 uncultured Nitrospira sp.
GGAATGGCTCGTCGCACTCAGCATCCTCAACATCACATTGCGGCGAGTTCCTCTGACACTTAAGTCGATTCTTGCGGCAAAGATTTCGTGACGGCTACATTCGTTTGGAACGTCCCCGAGCGCATTTGTCCCGTGTTGTTACGGTTCTTGAGTTGGCAGAAGTGCGGAATACGGCACCGCAGATTTCCAACTACTCAAAATGCCACGTTCAGTTGTACGGCGGATTCTTGAGAGGTTAGTGTGAAGCTTCCAAAAAAGTGCAGTTTCGTTGGTGTTTGCATCAGAATGGCTGCCTGTCTACAATCCGCCAATTGGGTTAAGTCGGCTGAAACTCTTCAACGAACGGAGGCATGAAGTGAATCGATCCGCATGCATTCTTGGATTTGCGCTACTCTTCTCCCTGGCCCTGGCCTGGCACGCCGTCGGCAGAACCGAGATTGGTAGAGGCGCAAGCGACATCTCCGCGGGCGACTCCAATGGGGATGGCAAAATTGATATTTCGGATGCCGTTCACACCCTGGCGTACTTGTTCAACGGAGGGCCCGCTCCTGCCGCTTGTCAGGGCCTCGGCGGAACGTCCTCAGCTGCCGAAGTGAGTTTCGATCCAACAGAATCGACCTTGAACTCTATCAATGTGCAGGCTGCCCTCGTCGAGCTGGACAGAAAAGTCCAATCCTCTAATGCGACGAGTTCGAATCTCACGCAGCGCGTTATTGCGCTGGAGGGAGAAGTCGAAATGGACGTTGTTTTGATTCCTGCTGGAAGCTTCACGATGGGATCGCCCCCGTCGGAACGCTCGAGAAGGACCGATGAGACGCTGCATGGCGTAACGATTTCCAAATCCTTCAAGATGGGGGCAAGAGAAGTAACGCAGGCCCAATACTTTACGGTTATGGGGTGGAATCCAAGCCTCTACGCCGGGTGCGCGGAATGCCCGGTGGAGACTGTGAATTGGTTTGACGCCATGAGTTTCTGCCGCAGGCTCACGAATCGGCACCAGCTGGAAGGTAAGATCGCGTAAAATGAGCTTTACCGCCTGCCAACCGAAGCTGAATGGGAATATGCTTGCCGAGCCGGAACGAGCACTCGGTATTTCTTTGGTGACGCCCTGGACTGCGGTGATGCTTATCAGTTCTGCTCAGACGCAGCCGTCTATGCCTGGTACGCGGGCACCAATTCGCTGGCAACCTGGGGGCCCAAACCCGTCGGAACGAAGCTGCCAAACCCATGGGGTCTGTATGACATCATCGGGAACGTCCTGGAATTGTGCCTGGACGCTTACGCGACGTATCCCACTGGTGAAACGACTGATCCCACTGGACCCAATAGCCGCTTCTCCCATGTCGCAAGAGGGGGTTCCTGGCTCGGCGATGCCAGGGGGCAACTGAGTGATTGCCGTTCAGCTGCACGATACGAGCATCCATCTGATTCCAGAGAACTCGCAGGATTCGTTGGCTTCCGCGTAGTCTTGGTCGAGGAGTGAGGCCCAGACACATCGCCATTATGTTAATTCCCCAGCTCCTCGAATCCTCGCGAACGATTTCCACTCGCGCCATATTCCCGCTGCGTCCGCATTTCTCGACGGCGTTGCACCCTGAGATACTTCGACGAGACCACGGTGCCCAGCAATTCGCGCAGGCTGGGCCTCTTTAGATTGATCCGGCGATTCGCATTGCACACCCGTTCGAAAAGAAACTCCGAATCTACGAGCTTGATCGACGTGAACGCCAGAAGCGAGGACAGATTGTGCGACGAGATCTCTTCAGGTGGCAGCTTTATTTGCTTTGCAACATCGCCCTGAGCCACCACCCGGAATGCCGCGTGAACCATCGCCACCACCGCAGACACCTACATAGCCACGGCATTGGAATATAACTGTCCGGTGCTGTGCAACTCGACGAGGGCAGCGAATTCGCGACAATTCTCGCGCGATGAGCAACCGCGAAGCTATCCCCCGCTGTCGCCGGAGCCCGGAAGAGATCGCCGAGCGGCTTAGTTTTGGATCTCCCAGCACTGAACCTGCCCCTCCATCCCCTCACCCCGCCTCCGCCACCTCAGCCGGTTCCGGCTGCGCATCCTCATGCACCTCCACCCTCACAAGCCCGTTCGCCTTGTCCGACCCCCGCTGTAGCTTCCGCTGCGCCTTTCCTCTTCCTGCACGGTTCCGATCGAATCTTGTGGATTTCAGGCTGCGCGCGTTGGCTGCTGACGAAGCCAGGAGCTTCGGGTAGGATCGCGGCTATGATTTCGAATTGAGAATCCCTGTGGTCGGTTTGTTCTTCACTGAGCGCACCAGCCTTTGCTGGACGCACATTATCTTGACCCTACGGGCTTCCAGAAGAATCATCTTAAGTAACGAGAGTTTATGCAACGCAAACTTTTCATTCGAGTGCTTGTTCTGTTTCTTGGCGTCGGAGCGTGCATCGCCGTGGGCGGCTCACTTCTGTACGGCAGGGACTGGTGGAATCTATACCGCATCCGAACGGCAGAGTTTAGAACAGGGCGCCCAATGGAGGATGTAGGTACCCCTTCGCTGTGCATTTATGGCGTCGGCGATTGGGCCGTCCTCGAAATGTGGAACTTCAGATTGGCAATTAGCAATCAGCGCTTGGAATCTGAAGCAAGTTGGTGCGGAAACCAGATGCGCACTACCGAGTGGATAAGTCACGGTCGGCTCGTATTTGCGTCCAAGTTGGACGCAAACAGTAGCATGAAGTGTGTTTTTTGTGCGCAAGAATTCTT
The DNA here is from genome assembly GCA_964641915.1 of uncultured Nitrospira sp. Lineage (GTDB taxonomy): Bacteria > Nitrospirota > Nitrospiria > Nitrospirales > Nitrospiraceae > Nitrospira_D. The sequence continues at coordinate 2,743 of CAZXNN010000202.1, forward strand.
CGTTACGGATTCCGGTATCAGGATTTTTCAACATGAGCTCAACCGTGATTTTCCACGCAAGATCATAGTTATTATCGATGGAAGTGAACATCGCGTGATTGACAGCTAGCACTTCGATTACCATGTTGGTTGCCGTTGGTTCATTACTACCGCGTGGCCAAAAAATGTCATCCGGCGCCCCGATAATAGTAGTTCAGCAGCCCACCTCTCCCTTCCCCGCACTGTACTTCCCTCACCGCCATCCTACACGTCAGCGCCCCTACCCAACCCACCCGCGCCCGTGTCAGGCGCGGCCCACTGCCCCTGGCGACCTCACACCGCCGCGGCGACTTCTTCCGGCGAGAACTGCTCGATTATGATCACTGGCTCTCCAGGTCACAAATGAGGCGATTGCTTCACTGGCACAATGAGTTTCGGTGCCTTACTTCTGGGCCTGATAGTAGTCCCATCCACCCATATGAGGTCACCAGGCTTCAGCTCGGCGTCCAGTTGGATGGCGGATCTGTCAACGGCAAGAAGCTCTTCGCTGATCTTCTGCGGAGCCTTTTGGTAGCTGACCTGAAAGTTCTCAATTCTGAATTCAGCCCTTGCAGCGTTACTTGAAAGAAAAGTCGCGGTCTTGGTTTTCAAGTACTCAAGAGGCACAACTCGAGCCCCGGGTGATTGGCAAGACACAGCGAGGATAGCCATCGCAGCAATCAATCTCATCGACGCATTCCTCCTTTACTCATTCGGCCAGGGGTCCTGACGCTGGCTGGCCCATCATCCCGCCTCAGCCACCTCAGCCGGTTCCGGCCGCGCATCCTCATCCACCTCCACCCGCACAATCCCATTCGCCTTGTCCACGGCCGGTTGGAGGCAGCATCCGTCGTGGAAACTCGGCCAACCAGTCTCCTAAAGGTTCCGAGCGCCATGCTACTGGCAAATCGGAAAAGACTTGCAGGACAACTCGTCGACACCGGCATCAAGCCCACAGGAATTAAACGGTATCGTCGGAGGCAGCGTGCCGAGGAAGAGGTACCCGAGTAGCCCGATGGGGTCGCTGATGTTGACAGTGCCGTCATCGTCCGTGTCGGCAGCATCGAGGCAGTCGATGGAGTCGTCTGCGAAGAGGTACTGAAGGGTTCGAATTGGATCGACAATATTGAGCACGCCGTCGCCATTGACGTCACCGCGTTTGAACCGTTCGTCGGCGTTGAGATACGTAATGTGAGCCGACAAGTAACCCCAGTCGCAAGCGCTCGTTCCGCGGGTATTCTCGCGAAATAGCACTGTCTCGCCGCTGTGAATGGCGACCGTCAAATCGAAGGTGCTGACTTTTGGGGCAAGAAGAACGGCTGACCACTCTTCCTTGCCGTCGACGAGAATTGACCAGCTAACCCCGTCGGTGCCGCCACAGTTGATAAGTGCGCTGCGACCCTTCACTGAAATCGTGCCGTCAAGCGGAGCCGTCCATGACACAATCGGATCCATCTCGGTTTCAGGATGGACAAAAACCGAGTCTACAGGAATCGTTTGGCCCGGCGGCTGCGCCCAGATGAAGAATGCTCTCCCGTACTTGGTTCCGCGGACAGCCCCGGGCTCAACCCAGGCGTTTTTTATGGGTGTTCCATCTTCCGCAAGGATTCCCGCAGAAGGAATCAGATCCACAATGTCGCCCGTTTTCGGTTGCGCGCCTTGATATTTCCATTGACCGGGGAAGCGATCCGGAAGGAAGTCGCGCCTGAGATCCCAATCTTCGGACCGAGCAGACCTGCGAACGTAACAAAGCACGCTGAGCGTCGCTACCAGGAGGATCAAATAGGGTCGAGTCATGGTGCGAGATTCCTTTGTGGTCAGCGGCTGATTTCCAATTTTCGGGGCAAGACTGGCGGCGGCCCCTGATTCACACACCACCCAGCGTCCTCGGGCGCGGTTGTCCTGTCAATAGGTTCTTAGGGTCCTACTACTGCTTTTACTGCAGCGCCCCCGATCTTGGAATAACGAAGGGGTTGGACAAGCTCGCGAGCAATGATGATTGCCCCTAACTCGGGGATTCTGAGCCCTGAGCGTCTCGACCGCACTCCCCCCCACCGCGGCCCATTCTCCACCCCCGCCCCTGGCACCTCTCCCCGCCCTGAGTTCCGGCCTCTGCCGCCGCGGAGGGGAGAGAGACAGGGGGGCGCGGGTAGGGAAACCTCGGAGGCGCCTCTATGCAGTCCACACAGACGACTACCCAGGGCGGGCCGAGCTCCGGGGACCTGCGGTCAAGGGCAAGCTGAAAACGACTTGCAGGATAGCTCGTCGATCGTGGGATCGAAGCCACAATCAGTGAATGGCCCTGTTGGAGGCGGCGTACCGAGGAACAGGTATCCGAGCAGCTCGATCGGATCACTGATGCTCAATGCTCCGTCGTCATCTGTGTCCGCGGCATCAAGACATTCAATCGAACCCTCTGCGAAGAGGTATTGGAGCGTGCGGACGGGATCCACGATGCTTAGCAACTTGTCCCCGTTGACGTCACCGCGCTTGAACGGCTCGTCAACACACCTTCTTTCCCCAGCGGCGGCGTAATTCGCTGCAACCTCCTCCGCAGTAAGGGCACGTGAGTAAATCCCTACTTCATCCAGAGATCCTCTGAACGCAAATGTTTCATTACGACGCGGAACTTCCCACCTACCGATGAGTGCTGGCAATGAATCGATCCCGTCTGGGCTACCCGGGGTGGCTCCCGATCCGATAAGCTCGCCGTTCACATAGATGTGGATCAAGGAGCCGTCCCAAGTCTGCGTAACATATGTCCATTCATCACGCGGGAGCGTATAAGGCGCGTCCACAGTGAGCCATCTATGGCCATCGCTAACATGACCTCTCAGGTATTTGTCGGTGTGAAACAGCAATCCATAGTAATATGGTTTTGTTAGTGTGAGTGGCACGAATTGGTTTGACGGAAAGTGAGTCGGGCGGACCCAAGCATCCAGGCTAAACGGGGATGAGGCGAAGAGGTTGAGGTCAGGCGTTTCGGGTATCGATAGATACTCGTTACTTTCAATGAAGAACCCAAATCCAACTTTGCCGTCCCCAAATCCCACATCGCCAACGATAGACCCTTGGTGATCGTCTGCGCTGTCCTGTGCCGTTCCCTCTGCTCGCCACCATCCAATGAGACTTGGATCAGGCGCGCAATCCTCGGCTAAGCTTCGCGATAGCAGAATCGTCAGGAGTAGAAGAGGAAGTGAGGACCGCAGTGTTCGCATAGTAGCCTCCGGAGATAAAGACCCTTGTCGTCATCAGGCTACTGGCTGAAGGTGAGGAGAATCAATTCAAAACGGCCAAGCCAGGAGGGAGCGGGAATACCCCATCGTCCCACGGCGCCCTCAAATTCATGCCGCGCCAGACCGTCTCTACCCTGCCGAATTCGAACTCCCGCCGCGGCACGGTTCACCTGGC
>CAZXNN010000203.1:0-6161 GCA_964641915.1 uncultured Nitrospira sp.
GATGCAGCGGGATGCGTGGTATGAAGTGCAGCGCAAGTTCAGCTTGATGGCGTCTCCCGAGTCGATCGGTCAGGAAGCGGCGCGACGCACGTTACGCCGTCTCGGCGGGCGCAAGGTGTCCACGAAGCGGGTGCCGGTGATTTTCGATCAGGACACCGCCGGGAGTCTCCTCGGTAATCTCTGTAGCGCGATTTCAGGCTATTCCCTCTACAAACGAGCCTCGTTTCTCCTCGATCAACTCGGCAATCGGATCGCGTCGGAGCATCTGACGATCTATGATGACGGCCGTATGGCAGGAGGGCTGGGCTCCCGTCCATTTGACGGCGAAGGGTTGGCGACACGTAAGAACACGATTGTAGAGCGGGGGGTCCTGAAGAGTTATTTGCTTGATTCCTATTCCGGCAAAAAGTTGGGCCTGCCGTCGACCGGGAATGCCTCGCGGAGTGTGGGGGAGAGTCCATCGGTTGGACCGACAAATTTCTATTTGGCTCCCGGTACGAAGACACTGCAGGAGATGATCGGGTCGGTTAAGGAGGGGCTGTACGTGACCGAACTGATCGGATTCGGGATCAACATGGTAACCGGGGACTATTCCCGCGGGGCCAGCGGATTTTGGATTGAGAACGGAGAGCTCGCGTATCCCGTCGAAGAGATTACGATCGCCGGCAATTTGAAACAGATGTTCACCGACATTGAAACGGTGGGAAGCGACCTGGTGTTTCGTAGCCGGATTGCAAGTCCGAGTCTGAAGCTGGGGGAATTGATGGTGGCGGGGAATTAGGGCGATGAGGAGGGGGCAGACCATGCGATCTCTGGCACGGGGCCTGATGGTTCTGGCATCATTGACACTTCCTGAGGCGGGCTTTGCCGTAGAATTTTCGCTGACGAGTCCGACGATCAAGGATCACAGTACGATCGGCAATGACCATGTGTTTAATGGGTTTGGCTGCACCGGTCAGAACGTCTCCCCGCAACTGCAGTGGGAGCATGCCCCCAAAGACACCAAGAGTTTTGCGTTGACCGTGTACGATCCTGATGCACCGACCGGCAGCGGCTGGTGGCACTGGGTGATTTTCAACATGGCGCCTACGGTCACGTCGTTGCCGGCAGGGGCCGGCAAGCCGGAGAGTTCGTCGGCTCCCCAGGGGAGTATTCAAAGCATGACGGATTTCGGCCAGCCCGGATACGGAGGGCCGTGTCCTCCGCCAGGCGACAAGCCCCATCGGTACATTTTCACGCTGTATGCCTTGAAGGTGGATCAGCTCCCGCTCAAGTCTGAGGCGTCAGGCGCGATGGTCGGCTATTATCTGAAGCAAAACACGCTGGCAAAAGCATCGTTTACGGCGCTGTACGGTCGATAAGCAAACAGGCATCGCAGGTAAGATCACGACGCTTCGTGTGAAGGGATAACAGATGGCGCTGGATTCTGAAATGGGAAAGCAAATGTTGCAGCTGATCACGTCGCGCTATGACGATCGGCATTGGCGGAAGAAGATCGAGAAGACCTTGAGCTTGCCTCAGTCCGGTGTCGCCGATCCGATCCAACAACAGCTGTTCATGTATCTAAAAATCGGACTCAAGGCTTACAAGTCGCGCCGTGCTGATCCGGATGCCTGGATCATCGGCGGATATGCGACGAAAGAAGTGATCGATCGCGCGAAGTTCCAGCCTCAACTCGTCGGTCCCGATGTGAAGAAAGAGGACGTCGCGTTCCTGGGCACCGATCCCGGCGATGAGGTGACCGAGGGCTGGTGGGATGAGATGCTGGTGCAATGGTTCGATGTGCCGGAAGAAGAGAAACCTGCCGAAGAAGAAGCAGATAAGGCGGAGAATGCCGAGTCTGCCGCCACGGCAGAGGGGCAATCCTCTAAGGCGTAGTCGGTGTATCCGCAGTGCCAACCTGAGAGCTGACGGGGAAATCTCTAGAAGAGATCCATTTGTGTCGGGTGCGGCGGGTCGATCTGCAGGGTCGGCGCTCCCGGTGCCGTCGTCGATGCCGGTGCAGATGGTGTGGTGTTCCGGTCGAGAAACTCCTTCAGCTTCTTGAAATCCGCTTTCAACGTATCGAGCAGTCCCCCCTGGTGCAGAGCCGCGGCCGGGTGGAGCAGCGGGAAGAGCACGAAGTCTTTCATGTAGAAAGCCTGTGCTTTGACCTTCGTAATGCCGACTTTCCGTTCCAGTAGTGTTTGCGTTGCCCAGTTCCCCAACGTGCAGACCAATTTCGGACGAATCAGCTGAATTTGTTGCAGGAGAAACGGTTTGCAGGTTTCCACTTCATCGAGCTCGGGATCGCGGTTTTCCGGCGGCCGGCACTTGATGACATTGGCGATGTAAATATCGTCACGTGAGAGATTGGCCGATTGCAGCAGGTCGTTCAAAATCTTTCCCGCCGCCCCGACAAACGGTTCGCCCTTCAGGTCCTCGTTCGCTCCCGGCGCCTCACCCACGAACATGATGCTGGCATGCGGATTTCCCACGCCGAAGACAACCTGGCTGCGCCCCAGTTTGGCCAGCTTGCAGCGCTGGCAGTTGTGGAGAGACTTGGCGAGATCCTGGAGCGGGGTGGTGGTCATGATGGCCTCGGAACCAGTTGGAGGCGGTATCTTAGGAAGGCCGCTGCGGGATGTCAATGCGCCAGGATGGGGGCAGAGCCTATGGAGCATGGTTCGAAATAAGTCGCAGGTCTCACGCTACTCCACTCGATAACCCTTGGCTGCCAGACAGGTATCGCGCATCGCGTTGATCGTCGAGAGACCGTGCAGCGCACGCGCATGGTCAGCGGGGCTCTGGGGGCCTGAGCTGAAGGGAAATGGAGAGCTCTGGCTGTAAAAATGTTGTTCGTTGGCCAGCCGGGCTTTGTATTCACACTCCATATAATCCCGATCCACGCCGGCTCGGTTATATCCCGAGGGATGGCCACCTCGGTCATAGGGATGTGAGGCGCAGCCGGAGAGGCCGATCAGCGTGACTCCTAAGGCCAGCATGGCCGTGGTGTGAGCGAGCATGAATTTATACGTATCAGGTGAAGGAGATGGGGTCAAGACCGGAGCCGGTGATGGCGGCGACGCATCGACGTGCGCTGACGATGGCGCTCTCGCTCGAGGTGGGCCAGCCGGTATCGGTCCAGGAGCCGGCGACCAGCAGGTTCTGCACGGGGCTTTGTTGGATCGGACGGAAGATCGGTGATCCGGACGTGAGCGACAGCGCAGCCCGCGGGCGTCGATGGAGCACGGTCGAGTGCAGTGAAACTCCCTGAAGGGCAGGGAAGAGGCGTTGGAGTTCTTGTTTGGCCAGGCCGATCAGATCGGCCTCTGTCCGTTCAATAAATGGAACATCGCCGACCACCGACAATTCATAGAGGGCCGTTGAGGGATCCCCCGTGGAGACGGACACAGATTGGAAACCCTGCCCGGGCAAGAGCACGAGGCGCGGTCCGGCCGCCGGTGCTGATCCGGTCAGATGGACGGAGATGGCGGAGAGGTCCGTCAAGTCGCTCAGTTGCGAGAAATAGCCATACCGGGTCAGCAGCCGATCCGGGAGCAGCTTCAGGAGCGCGTGATGCGGTATGCCGGACAGGTACCAGGTCGCTTGGAGCCGGTGCCCATCGCCCAGGCGGACATGCTCGATACGATGCTGTCCAAATTGAATGTGGGGGAGGTCCGTTTGCGCCAGAACTTGTATGCCCAGCGTGGATAAGACGGTTTGTAATTGGCGATACAGGCCTTGGCGTTGCGTGCTGCTGAGTTTGATGCAGGAGGATGCGCGCGCATCGGCGAGAAAGGGGGGTGTCAAGGCTCGTGCACAGGAGGCGGCCGAAAGATCGGTCAGTGCGTTGCCCGTGAGGAATCGAATGAGAGGCGACCAGATGTGTTCACGTGCGGATGGACTCTGTCCGATCGATGCCAGCCAGGCGTCCGCGGTGCGCTGGTCCAGGGTGGTCGGGGCAGCGAGTTCCTGTTCCCAGATTCGTTCAAGGTAGGAGAGGAGCTGCCAGCGATCGCTCCAGGACAGGCCGCGAAACCGAACGAGTCCGGCGATCCAATGGAGCGATCCGGGAAGCGTCGTCGGCCTGTATGAGACGATGCGTCCGTCAGGCAAGAAAAATTCAAGCGGGGTGGCCGGAGTTCCTGCCGAGGGCTCCGATTCCGGGAGGGCCCTGAGCAAGGTTTGTAGTTCTCGATGGCAGCCCAGCATATGCTCAGACGCCGAGAGATCGTCGGTCCAACTGGGGTGTTCGATGAGCGTCAGGTGATAGCCCCGACGGGCCAGTTCGCAGGCCGCGACCAGGCTTGCGAGCGAGGTGCCGAGGATGACAACAGATTCTGCGGATGGAGTGGTCACGAGAATCGGGAGCGAAGCCAGATTCCTGCGGCAATCGCCAGGCGATGACTGGTGGTCAGACGGATGCGTGGACCAAATACCTGGTACTCGGAGTCTTCGATCTTTTTCAAAATTCTCGAGTATACCCCGCGCATGATCTCTGCCACCGTCAGGGCGCGGCGCTCGTGGGGAGGGAGAGCCATCAGGGCCGCCCGGGCTTTGTCATAGTACTGCCTGGCCCGGGCGGCTTCATGCTGCATCAACCTCTGGAACTCCGGTGAGTAGGTTTGCTGCCGCAGCGCTTTCTCTGAATATTTGCAGGCTTTCAGGTCTTCAAGCGGGAGGTAGATGCGGTTGTGCGCCGCGTCGGTGCCCACGTCCCGCAGAATGTTGGTGAGTTGGAAGGCCATGCCGAGATCCACGGCGTAGTCCTGTGCACGAGCCGAGGTCGCACCGAAGATGTGCAGGCAGATGAGGCCCACAACGGACGCGACGCGGTAGCAATAGGACGACAGCTCGTTGAAGGTGACGTAGCGGTTGTTGTGCAAATCCATCTCCACGCCCTTGATCAATTCCTCAAAATAGACCTTGGGGATCGAGAGCGCTTTCACGTGATGCGCCAAACTGATGGTGATCGGCCATGTCGGCGTGCCGTGATAGGCGGCGTCCAGCTCCGCGCGCCATTTGACGAGTTCTTCCTGTGGCTGACTGCCGGCGGGCGGTTCATCCACCGCACTATCGACTGCTTTGCAGAACGCATAGATCGTATACATCGCACTGCGGCGTGCTTTGGGGAGAAAGAAAAATGAGTAGTAGAAATTGCTCCCGCTGGCTTTGGTGAGGGCGGTGCAATAGGCCTGGGCTTCATCGACGGTCATACGCGGGACTCCACAGCGAGCATAGAGGTCGTCAGCCGGACGGCCTGCAACGGGTTCGGATCACGGGATGGCATCGGGTGAAAGAGCGCGGCGAGCAGCTCGACGCCGTCAACGAGCCGTGGACCGGGACGGCTGAAGTAGGCGTTGGCATCGAGGATATAGGTCTCGGGCCAGCGGGTGAGGTGTACGGACCATGGCGCGGCAGTGCGTTCGAGCCGGTTGAGTTCAACCGTCGTTCGCTGGACGGAATATCCGCAGGGCATAAGGAGAAGGATGTCCGGGTTGGCCGCAGCTACTTCTTCCCAGGTAGTTTCACGAGAGGGCTGATCGTTTCGGCCCAGCACATCCTCACCGCCGGCGCGCGTTACCATCTCAGGGACCCAGTGGCCGGCAATATAGAGCGGATCCAGCCATTCCAGGCAGACCACACGAGGGCGAATGGCCCGTTTGCTAGTGGACACGAGATCAAGTCTGGCACGTAGCGATCGGAGCAATGACTGCCCGCGATCAGCCGCTCCCACTGCCTGCGCGATGCGCGTGATGTCGAGCAGGATGTCCTCCAAAGAGGTCGGATTCAGCGTCACCAGTTGGGGCGGGGAGTTGAGCGCCGTGATGGCCTGCGCCAATTGATCCGGCGTGACCGCGCAGACATGACAGAGGTCTTGAGTGAGAATCACGTCCGGCTGAACTTCGATCAATCGCTGTTCATTCAAACGGTAGAGCCGTTGTCCGGCGTGGACGAGCTGTTTGACGGCTCGATCGATGGCGTCACTGGAGAGGCTGTGCTGATCGATCACCGACTCAACAACCGATGGGACGTGGCGGATGGATTCCGGATAGTCGCACTCGTGGCTCACGGCCACCAACTGGTCTGTGAGATCGAGCGCAGCAACGACTTCTGTGGCGCCGGGGACCAGCGAGCAGATACGCATTACGGCCTGATCCTCATCATTGTGCGATTGG
>CAZXNN010000204.1:0-6153 GCA_964641915.1 uncultured Nitrospira sp.
GACTGCACGTGATTGTGGGCGACGCCAACATGGCCGAGCTCTCCACCTATCTGAAGGTGGGAACTTTGAGCATGGTGTTGGAGCTGCTGGAAGCGGGTGCGGATCTCCCTCAGATCGAGTTGGACGAACCGGTTCGAGCGATCAAGCAAGTCTCACGCGATCTGGATATGAAGCAGTCACTGAAGCTCTCAAGCGGACGGCCGACGACCGCGTTGGCCATTCAACGAGCCTATTGGAGTGCCGCAAAGTCCTATTACGCGAGTCATCCAACCACGGAGATTATGCAGGACATCTTGGGTCGCTGGGAGCATGTCTTGGATGGCTTGGAGAAGGATCCACGGTTGTTGGTAGACGAGCTGGATTGGGTGGCCAAACGCCATATGATCGAGTCGTATTTGGATCGGAAGGGGTGTGGGTGGATGGATCCGCGAGTCAAGCTCATGGATTTGCAGTATCATGACGTGCGGCCTGAGAGAGGGCTCTTCTATACTCTCGAGCGGGGGAATCGGATGAAACGCATCGTCAGTGAAGCTGAAATCGTGCGTGCGGAAACCATGCCGCCTCCAGGGACACGCGCCTATTTCCGCGGGCGTTGCGCGGCCAAGTTTGCCGCCTCGCTTTATGGGGTGAGCTGGACCTCGGTGCTATTCGACTTCGGGAACCCCACCATTACCAGGATTCCGTTGATGGATCCAGGCCGAGGTACCGAAGCCATGACGGGTGCGCTGCTAGAGAGTTGTGCGACGGCCGAAGCCCTTGTAGCAAAGTTAAAAGCCTAACCCAGGGAGCCGCGTTACGCGTCAATCATGAATCTGCCTTTTTTGCCGAATCACGATGAATCGAGCTTCTTTGATTTTATCTCCAAGCAATATCCCGGACTGACGCTGGGGGGAAACAGCGGCGGTGTGTTCCCCGGTGCCCAGGATTCATCCCGAAGGGGAGGGGTCTTGACGGTTCCGCAGGCTACGACGGTGCTGGCCATCAAATATCAGCAGGGTGTGGTAATCGCCGGCGATCGCCGGGCGACGGAGGGATTTCAAATTGCCGACCGTCGGATCGAGAAAGTGTTCAAGATCGATGAGCATTCGGCTATGGCCATTGCCGGTGCGGCCGGGCCCTGCATTGAGATGGCGAAACTGTTTCAGACCGAGCTCGAGCATTACGAAAAGTTGGAGGGGATGTCGCTGTCGTGCGAAGGTAAGGCCAATAAGCTTGGCCAGATGGTGAAGGCGAATTTGCCCATGGTGTTTCAAGGACTTGTCGTGATGCCGCTGTATGTGGGGTATGATCTCAAGCGAAGCGAAGGGCGTATTTTCAAGTACGACATCACCGGCGGACGCTATGAAGAGTCGGATTATCATGCGATCGGGTCGGGCGGAAAAGACGCGCGGAATACCATGCGCGAACATTTCCAGCGCCAACTTCCAGAAGCAGAGGCCCTCAAGCTTGCGCTGATGTCGCTCTACAATGCCGCGGACGATGATGTGGGAACCGGTGGCCCCGATCTGGTGCGGGGGATTTATCCCACCGCCAAGCTGGTGAACGCGCAGGGGATCACGGATGTTGCGAACGACAGCATTTGCGCAGTCTATGACGTGCTGTTGGCCGCCCGTCGATCGAAGGAGACGTAACGATGCCGATGCCCTACTACGTGTCTCCCGAGCAGATGATGCAGGACAAGGCGGAGTACGCCAAGAAAGGCATCGCGAAGGGCCGCTCAAGTATTGCCATGGAATATGCGGACGGGGTGTTGTTCACAGCGGATAACTCCAGTGTGTCGCTCCATAAAATCTCCGAAGTGTATGATTGTATCGCGTTTGCCGGGGCCGGGAAGTACAGCGAGTTTGAGAATCTCCGGAAGGCCGGTATCCGCCATGCCGATCTGAAGGGGTTCATGTACAGCAGGGAGGATGTCACGGCTCGCTCCCTGGCCAACGGCTCTTCGCAAAGCCTTGGCACCATCTTCAGCCAGGAAATGAAGCCGCTTGAGGTGGAGATTCTCGTGGTTCAGGTCGGGTTGAACGGCCAGGCGAATGAAATTTACCGCATTTCCTTCGACGGCAGCATTATCGATGAGAAGGCCGTTGCCGTCATCGGTGGACGATCGGAGGCGGTGTTGGCGGCGATGAAGGACAAGGTGACCGGTCCTCCTCCGACTCTCAAAGCCGCGCTCGGCTTCTGCGTCTCTGCGCTTGAGCAGACGGCCAATCAGAAGCTTAATCCAGAGGGATTGGAAGTCGCCGTGCTGGAACGGGCTCGCACCGGCCGCAAGTTCAGGCGGCTCACGCCGGGTGAAGTTCAGCAACTCCTGACGGCCTGATGCGGGCGTGAGGTCATGCCGGGGGCGGAAGTTGAAGATCCCTCTATCGCCGTGTATTGTGTTGTAATTCTCCATGATATCCCCCGGTTCTATGAAGCAGCGGATCTTCGGCCTGGAAAACGAGTACGGCCTGATCTTTTCGCCGAACGGGCGCATCTATCTGCCGATGGAGAAAGTCCTCGGCTACATTTTTGAAGGTCTGATTCCCAACAGCTGGCCCTCCAACGCATTCCTCGTCAATGGTGCCCGGTTCTACCAGGACACCGGTTGTCACCCTGAATACTCCACGCCCGAGTGCGACAATATTCTCGATCTCGTCATTCACGATAAAGCCGGGGAACGGTTGCTGGAAGCCTGTCTTCCAGCGGCGGAAGAACGACTGCGTGAAGAAGGACTGTCCGGCGAGATCTACATCTTTAAGAACAACACGGATTCCCTCGGAAATACGTACGGGTGTCATGAAAACTTCCTGATGCGGCGCGACGTGGACTTCTGGAAGGTCACGGAGCAACTGATTCCCTTTTTCGTGACCCGACAGATTTATGGTGGAGCGGGAAAGGTGCTGAAGGTGTCCGGTAAGCCCCAATACTTCATCTCTCAGCGCGCCCAGCATATTCATGAGAAAACGTCCTCTTCCACCACCTCGTCCCGCAGCATCATCAATACCCGGGATGAACCGCATGCCGATGCGGAGCGCTACCGTCGGCTGCACATTATCGTCGGCGATTCCAATATGTCGGAGTTTGTCACCTATGTGAAGGTGGGGACGGCGGCGTTGGTGCTGTCGATGATCGAAGACGGCTATGCAGTACAAGGGATGGAGTTGGAAGATCCGGTCAAAGCAATCCGGGAGATTTCACGAGATCCGACCTTGAAGAAGAAAGTGAAATTGGATGACGGGCGCCAGATGACCGGTATCGAAATTCAACGGGTCTATCTCGATCGCGCGCAGCAGTATTTGGCGCAGCAACAACACGATCCAGTCCACGACGACGTGTTTCACAAATGGGCAACGCTGCTGGATCGGTTGGAAGATGATCCGATGCAATTAGTCCATCAGGTGGACTGGGTGACCAAGAAGCACCTCATTCAGTCGTATGTCGATAAAAAAGGCTGTGGGTGGGACGATCCCCGCGTGTATCTGCTGGATTTGCAATTCCATGATGTGAAACGAACGCGGGGATTATATTATCTCATGGAGTCCAAGGGGCTCATCGAGCGGGTCGTGGAGGAGGAGGCGGTGCAACGGGCGATGTCGACGCCCCCGCAAACCACACGAGCCAAGGTGCGCGGGGACTTTATCAGATTTGCCAGGGCCAAAAACCGGTCGTATACCGTGGACTGGACCTATCTCAAATTAAACGGGTATTGGGAAGAGACGATTCTCTGCATGGATCCGTTTAGCGCCACGAATCGTCGGGTCGAAGAACTAGTTTCACAAGTGTCAGGAACGAGGTTATCTCGATGAATACCATGATCCAAGTCGTCCAGCGGCGCGCCTCGCAATTCGATCGCATGATTCTCACGGCGATGGTCCTCATTGCGAGCATTTTCCCCATTGAACTGGTTCCTGGGTCGATGCCCGCGCCGAAGGGAGCGGATGGCCAATTGAGCGGGAAGCAGGGCCAGATTGTGCTGGTCAAAGTGCCGGGCGATGATCTCCAGGCAGAAGTCCGGGGCTCGTTCAGGGGGCGCACCCTGTCGTTTTTTCCGGACCCGCGAAACGGAGAAGCGCCGGGGTATATCGGATTGTTGGGCCTCGACATGCAGGACGAGCCCGGTACCCATGAGCTGGCGGTGGATATCAAGAACGGCGATCGCACCAGGCATGTCAGCATGAACGTGCTGGTTGTCAAAGAAAAGTTTCGCGTCGAACATTTGAAGCTGCCGAAAGAGAAGGTGGATCTGGACGAGAAGGCGCTGGCCCGGTGGAAAGCCGAGCAGGAACAGGTGAAAACGGCGCTGGCCGAGGATTCGCGATTGAAGCTCTGGCAGGGTGGTTTCCTGGAACCGGTCGGGGGCAAGCGCACGGGGATTTTCGGCAGTGTCCGAATCATGAACGGCCAGGCCAGGAACCCCCACAATGGAGAGGACATCGGTGCTCCCATGGGGACGGATGTGCTGGCCACCAACGATGGAGTCGTACGGCTGACAGTCGATCACATCTTCTCAGGCAAAGGCGTCTATGTGGATCATGGACTGGGGTTCTACTCGATGTATTTCCATCTCTCGGAGGTGTCGGTCAAAGAGGGCGATCTGGTGAAGGCCGGGCAGGTGGTCGGCAAGGTCGGTGCGACCGGCCGGGCGACCGGACCGCATTTGCACTGGGGGGTGAAGCTCAACGGGGCTCGCGTGAATCCCTATGCGTTGCTGGATCTTCCATTTAAGGGCATGGTGCAATCGGCAGTACCTGCTCCGGTGACTGATCCGGCGTCCGGGGTGGGCGCGCTGGCTCCCTAGCAGTCTTGTGAATGAAGTATTAGGTCGGCCTTGGTTTGGCTCAGTCCCTTGCAGATTAGTTCGGCGAGATTCCTAATCCCCCAAGCAGCGGCATGAGCGCCGCTTCACCAGGGCCTTGGCCGTTCTTCATGGCATTGCTGATATCATCGAGGAGTTGGCCTGCCTGAGGATTCAGATTCTTGAGTTTCTCTCCCAGATGTCCTGACATCATGCCTTGTTGAACCTCTGCCTCTGAAAGTTTGCCCTCTTTGATGCCTTGCTGAAGGTGTTGGGCGAGAGCTTGCACCTTTGCCAAAAGGTCGGAAGGCATGCTGTTCAAAATCTTGGCAGCTTCTCCAGTTCCCATTTGGGCGGTACAGGGGAATGCCAGCAGTAGAACCAAACCACAGGTCATCACGCCGGTTCTGTAGTCGAGTCGCATGGGGATTCCTCCGATCGTTCAGCGCCCAATGAGCTCATAGGCCTCTGCACATTATCGTCTCCCTTCGACGAGGTGAATAGAAAAATGATGAATCCGTAAGGAAAGCGTGGACGGCCGTTAAGGGGCCAGATGAAGGGGAACGCTCGGCGATAGAGCAAGGTCTGTGCTGCTTGGGAAAGAGAATCCCCTAGGTGTTGAGGGGGACCAGTGCTATCGTGAGGTCACGATAGTGCTGTTGCATGAGGAGGCACGATGTTGGATGGGATTGAAATACCCGATGTGACGCTCTACTTGGTGGCTGTCCTGGCGCTCTTGGTCATCTGGCAGTACTACAAGATGCAGATCATGGCCGGCCGAATTCTGGCGGTTGATATCTTCGACCGGTCAGGAATTCGCATGTATTTCTATGTGACGGCCGATGATGATCATATCTGCGACGTTTGTTCAGACGCGAACGGGCGCGTGTTTTCATCGTCTCAAGTCGCGAAGCGGTCATTCTCTCCACTGGACGGAAAGTGTAAACGGGCTGTGCCTTGTGCCAGCGTCCTCGTAGGTTTGTACGGAGGTTGGCTTGAGGCCAGGGGCGTATTAGAGCGATTGCGGGCGAATCTCAGAAGCGGGCAAAGCATCCAACTATCCCCTGAAGAAATGCGCGCCATGGTAAATGGACAGTGGGAGCGCAGCATCAGCGCGGATACGGACCGTCTGGGGATCCACATCATTGAAGCCATGTGTTACGAAAAAATAAATGCGGATGTTGCGATCGCCGGGTATCGTTTTGTCGTCGACCAGGCCAAGGAAATTCGACATCTGATGTTGTTGGTGCCTGCCTACCTTCGACTCACCCAGCTGTTGATCAGAACAGGGGAAGCGGCTGAAGCCCTTGAGCTGGTCGAGCGGTTTGAGACGCGCTTCCCGACCAACAGACGGGGGCCGCATTTCCCCTCCGATG
>CAZXNN010000205.1:0-6119 GCA_964641915.1 uncultured Nitrospira sp.
GCGACGCTGGGAGCCTGGCAGGTCGCGGACCTGTGCAAGCAGTTGGAGACAGGCGCACGGGAGCAGACTTTATTCTGGACAGAAGCCGAACGGCTGGCGAAGCAGTTACAACAGACCTTCACCGCAACGTGCGAGATCTTTGAAGGTGAACGACAGAGGAGAGCGGCATAAATGAATTCCACCCCACTGGCCCTGATTGTTGACGACGACATCACCTTGCGCGTCCTCGCGCGAGAGGCACTGGAACAAGCCGGCTGCCGAGTCGAAGATGCCGCGACAGGCCAGGAAGCCCTCGACGCCTTTCAACGGGAGACGCCCGACATTATCCTCCTGGACGTCGTCATGCCGGGAATGGACGGATTTGCCACCTGCGCCGCGCTCCGAAAGCTGCCCGGCGGGGCTTCCGTACCGGTCCTCATCATGACCGGCCTCGACGATGTGAAGTCCATCGCCACCGCCTACGACGCCGGCGCAACCGACTTTGTGACGAAGCCTTGGAACGCCCTCTTGCTCAGCCATCGGGTCCGCTATATGCTGCGCGCCAGCCAGGCCGTGGAAGAGCTCCTGGAACGCGAGATGAGTCTGGCCGAAGCCCAACGAATCGCCCGCCTGGGCAACTGGAAATGGAACTTGTCGACGAACCGGTTTATCGCGTCAACCCAGACCTTCCGTATTCTTGGCATCAAAGACGATCCTGCATCGACAACCCTTTCCTTCGACCAATTCCTGGTTCACATTCACGAAGCCGATCGGCCGGCGGTCGAATCCGGCATCCGGCAAGCCATCGCCACCGGAGCCCCCTTCCGCCAGGACCATCGAGTCCACATGCCCACCGGAGACGTGCGCGTCGTCCATCACTATGCCGAGGTAGCGTTCGAGCAGGGCGGCGCCGCGAGCAGCGTCGTCGGGACAATTCAGGATATTACCGATCAGAAAAAAGCCGAGGCCCAGATTCACTTCCTGTCGAACTACGACCGTCTCACCCAGTTGCCCAATCGCCAACTGTTCCAGGATCGGGTCACCCAGGCTCTGGCCACCCAGAAACGCCACGAGACGCAAGGCGCCATTCTTCTCGTCAATCTCGACCGGTTTCAACGCATCAACGATACACTCGGCCCGAAATGCGGAGATACGATTCTCCGCGAAGTAGCCGAGCGGCTGCTCCATTGCGTGCGACAATCCGACTCGGTGGCGCGCCACGACGATCAGGAACCCGTCACGCTCTCCCGGCTGGGTGGGGACGAGTTCACCGTGCTCTTGACCCATCTGGCTTCCGCACAGAGCGCCGCGAAAGTAACCCAGCGAATCCTGGAATCCCTCAATGCCCCTTACCAGATCGATGGCCGTCAGGTGGTGGTGACCGCCAGCATCGGGATTGCGCTGCTCGGACAGGATGGCGACGATGTCGACACGCTGCTCCGCAACGCGGACGCGGCCGTCCACGCCGCGCAAGAAAAGGGACGGAACACCTACCAGTTCTATTCCCAGTCGATGAACGTGGCCTTGGCAGAACGGCTGAGTCTGGAGACGGATCTTCGTCAAGCCTTGGAGCGAAGCGAATTTGTGCTCCATTACCAGCCCCAGGTGGACATCCGCCGATGGGAAATCGTCGGCGTCGAAGCCCTCATCCGCTGGCAGCATCCGGTACGAGGTATGGTGTCTCCCATGACCTTTATTCCGCTGGCTGAAGAAGTCGGGCTGATCGACCAGATCGGACAATGGGTGTTTCGCACCGCCTGCGCGCAACAGGTCGCCTGGGGAACATACGGCCTCGGCGAGGTGTCCATTGCAGTCAACCTGTCGGGGGTCCAGTTTCAGCAAGCGAATCTCGTGGAGTCGATTCGCGCGATCGTCCGTGAGACCGGGGCCAATCCTGCACGGCTGGAATTAGAACTGACGGAGAGCACCGCGATGCACGATGCGGAGAATGCCGTCGCGACGTTTCAACAGCTAAAAGCCATGGGATTCAGTCTGTCCATTGATGACTTCGGCACCGGCTATTCCTCGCTGGCCTATCTCAAGCGTTTCCCCATCGATACCATCAAGATCGACCGGGCCTTCGTCAAGGACCTCGCGTCGGAATCCGAGCAAGCCGCGATCGCCATTGCCATCATCGCCATGGCCCACGGGCTGAAGCTTCGCGTGCTGGCCGAAGGAGTCGAAACCCAGCCGCAACTCGACATCCTGCGCGATCAGGGGTGCGACGCCATTCAAGGGTACTTCTTCAGCCACCCCCTCCCGGCCAACCGTGTCGAGCAGTTGATCCGCGATCTCCGCGCGAAGGCCGATCACGAGCGACGCGCGGCATAGCGTCATGCCACGCTTCATGCGTTCACGCCTGGCGTGAGCCAGCTTGTATTTCGATGCGCCGCGCGATACCCTCGCACCATCGTCTTTTCTTTTCTGCACGATGGCCATCTACGCAATCGGCGACATCCAAGGCTGCGCGCGCTCTCTGGAGCGATTGCTCGAACTCATCCGGTTTGATCCTTCCGCAGACCGCCTTTGGTGCGTCGGCGATCTGGTCAATCGCGGCCCAGACTCCCTTCGCGTCCTTCGCTATCTCAAACAGCTTGGCCCCTCCGCACAGGTCGTCCTCGGCAATCACGACTTGTTCCTGCTCGCCGGAGCGGAAGGCATTGTCTCGCTGCGGTCGAAAGACACGATTCAGGATATCCTTGCCGCCGACGATCGCACCGAGCTCATCGATTGGCTCAAGCGACAACCGTTGCACCATCACGAAGGCGCCTACTTCATGGTTCATGCCGGCCTCCTGCCGCAATGGTCGGTCGACGACGCCGGAAGCCTGGCTCGCGAAGTCGAACGCACCCTCGCCGGATCGGAGTCGCGAACCTTTCTTCAGGCGCTCTTTCACGGAAACACTCCGCAGTGGAGTGCCTCACTGACCGGTTATGAACGACTGACAGCCATCACGCGAGCCCTTACCAGGCTGCGCACCTGCACAGCAGAAGGCGGCTTGACTGGATTTTCAGGTTCCCCGAAGGACGCGCCTCACGGACACCTTCCCTGGTTCCGCATGCCAAATCGGCGGAGCAGCGATCACACCATTCTCTTCGGGCACTGGGCCGCGCTCGGCTTGCACATCGAATCAAATCTCTTGGGGTTAGACAGTGGCTGTGTGTGGGGCCGGCAATTGACGGCGATTCGACTGAACGATCGGCAAGTATTCCAAGTGGAGTATGCGGATGACCGTGGACGGGGTTGAGCCCTCCCCCGCCAATCCGGATTGGCCTCGCTACTCATCCAGACCTTTCCCTGCCTATCGATTCGTTCCCGGGAACAGTCCCCACCCGCGACGGAATCCGCAGGGCCATTCGTTCGGATGTCCCGAGCCGGGTCCAGCGGCCTGCAGACCAGAGGAGTGGTTCCGGTCCGAGGACTATCGCTTTGGAATCGATTTATATAATTTCGCATACTGGTGGGAATGCCATGAGGTCTTTGAAGGATTCTGGCATGCGGCGGGGCGAAAGACTGAACAGGGGCGGTTCTTTCAAGCGCTAATTCACCTGGCGGCGGCGAACCTGAAACGATTCACGCACCATCCCGCTGCCGAACGGAGTCTGCTGGGGAAAAGTATTCGTCTCTTCTCTGGACTCCCTGACCGCTATATGGGAATCGATCTCGCAGAATTGCGGGACAGCCTTACGGCAGCCTTGCGGCAGGGCTTGCCTCCCCCACTTCTGATGACTTTGGAATTGAGGAAAGAGCCGACTCCCCGAAATTAACCCGCACGATTCCTCGTCTCCTCGTCCGCGACCCAAAGTGCCCCGTCACACCCCCGCGACAAGTCGGACAAGCGGGACTTTCTCCCCTATTCCAAACGAGACCGGTTTCTTGACCGCCTCCGGATTCACGTACGTCCCGAACAATCGATCCCACACTGAAAACGTCACCCCGAAATTGGCATGCTGGTGCGCTGGATCATCGCTATGGTGGATGTGATGATAGCGGGGCGTGACGAAGATCCATTCCAGCCAATTCGATCGCCAGGATACATTCATGTGCATCCAATCGTTGAGCAGCATGTGAGAGGAAAGAACAACAAGCCACATCCACCAAGGCGCCAATCCAAACACTGAATAGGCGAAGATCCATGGGAGATTGAACAAGACCTGCTGAGGAAATGACGCTCGATACCCCGCCAGCCAGTACATCGTGGTCGGCGAATGGTGCCATTTATGGATGCGCCAAACCGCCGCAAGATGCATGAACCGATGCATCCAATACGCGCCCAAGTCGCCGACAAGATAGTAGAGGAAAAAGGTCGCTACTACCGGTAGCGCCATGATGGCATCAGGAATAGGCGCGCGAAGCGCCGCCCGGGCGGTGAGAAACTCGGCGGCGGGCACGAGAATGAACCCGACGAGCGTACAGCCGATGAGGTCATACGCCATTACTGAACGGTACGAAATCGTCCGGGCTGGCGCGATCAGTTCGATCGCCGTCACCCCGACAAGCCTCGCCAAAAAAAGGATATGTACGAATAGCCCATGATCAAGGACGAATTGACGGAATTCCCGGCTCAGCAACCACTCGACCCATTCCATCCGGCGCCGCTCCTTCCAATGGCAAGCGCTGACTGTACCAAACTACCCCGCGTGTCTCCTACCCCTCTTAAGTGAGGTGAGGCTAGCCGGGCTACAGGCGCCTCGACACGGTCCTATTCAGTCTCCCGCTGAATGACACGGAGCTGGCCGCGATCATGCCACAACTCAATCCACGGCGGAGAGTCCCGCCAGGTCCAGAGGAGCAACCGGCGATCAAGGCACTCATCCCACTCTCCGACTCGCCAGGGCATCGGCCAGCCGCCAAGAACCGCATCGATTGCGCGGCCCGTCACATCCAATTGCTCCCGATAGGCCGAGGCGCATAACGCGGTGACCTGATGGTCTCTGAACTGCGGGCTATAGCCCCACTCCGGCTGCCATTGATTTGCCCGCAGCCAGGCGTGAACCGCAGGCGATCCATTCCGGAAGATCGCGTCCAGCGGTGGGAAGCAGGTGGCCGGTTGCGCATACAGCTTGATCCCGTCCGGGATCGGCGGCAGCGCGGCCTGCCGATTGACCAGGACCAGCCCTGTCGCCCGATCTTCCTGATTGGTATAGACACTGATGCAGCCGGTCAATCCGTGTTCTCCCGGCACGACGCGGCACGATACCGAAAGCCAGTGGCGGAATCGAGCATCCCGCAGCGGAACGACGCCCATTCCACCCCAGACTCCACAGTAGTCGCTTCCGTGACGAGTCAGATGGACGCAGGGCCTCGCGAGTGCGCGCCCTTCTTTCAGGAGTTCGTCAGGAGTCATGCCTCACTCCAGTCGAATCGGTCAGCCGCTCTGCGCCAACACAGGCCAGCAGCATCCGGCGCCGACGATTCCGCCTCGCGTTGACTGATCGAAGACGATAGGACCTGGACAGTAATCGGGAGAAACGTATGACCACACTCCGAACGGAGAACTCAGTGATAGGACTCGGCGTCGCTGGGGAACTTACCGAGTTCGACTTCTTCCCTGAACCGCCGGAGCGCCTGCAGCGCATCGGTCTTCAGATGTGCATAGGGCTTGACGAATTTAGGAACGAAATCATCGAAGAGACCAAGCAGGTCGTAGAGTACCAGGACTTGTCCATCGCAATGCGGACCGGCTCCGATCCCGATCGTGGGGATCGACAGCTCCGCCGTGATGCCTTTCGCCAGCGACGACGGAATGGCTTCCAGGACAATCCCGAATGCGCCTGCCGCTTCCAGCGCCTTCGCATCGGCCATCAATTCCTTCGCCCGATCCTTGGCCTTTCCCTGCACCTTATAGCCGCCATATTGGTTCACCGACTGCGGGGTCATGCCGAGATGCCCCATCACGGGAATACCCACCGCGGTCATCGCCTCGACCCGGCCGGCCATCGCCTGTCCCCCTTCAAGCTTCACCGCGTGCGCACCCGCCTGAATGAAGCGTCCGGCATTCCGCAACGCATCTTCTTGGCTTGCTTGATAGGACATGAACGGCATGTCGCCGATCACCAGCGCCTGTTGCGCGGCACGAGCGACCAGCTTGGTGTGGTACAGCATGTCCTCCATGGTGACGGACAACGTATTGGCCTGGC
>CAZXNN010000206.1:0-6106 GCA_964641915.1 uncultured Nitrospira sp.
CGTCTCCCGCTTGGCTTCCAAGGCTTGCAACGATTGTTCGATGACTTCCGGATGAGAGCGGATATAGCGCTCAATGGCCTGTTCAAGATCCGGCATGTGTGCTGAGTCACCCGCCGTCGGTTCAGCCCATGTGGTGAACGGGCTCATCAGCAACACGGCCACTGCACAACTTCCAACGTGCCACGTTAGACTGTGTGACTTCTCCTTCATCGATTTATCTCCCCTGTGGTGGTTTGTTCGGAAACCGGCGGCATCGCACATTGCACATCGCGGGTTGGGCTCACTGCACGAACCAAGCGGCTAGGCATCGCCGTGACGCGTCTCGTCGTGGTGGTCGGCTCGTCACAGTCTTTGTCTGCAACCGTCTGAGCAGCGGGCGTTCCGTGAACGGGTCCGGCTGGTACCGCCCCTGGGATAGAGGCGATGAAGCCGCCCAAAGGTGGTTTCAGGTCATCCTGCGGGCCGTGCAATGAGGCGGCGCGTCCCGGTGTGGGAACGATCCCTAACAGAAGAAGGACGAGTGTGGCCGTCATCATGCGCATCACACGAGTTCCCCGGTGCAGAGGTTGTCTCGCTCGGTTTTGTGAAGTCAGTCGGTACGATGAGCGAAAAGGTTCACAGGAGGGGAAGGCCTGCGTCGAACAGAAATGCTGTGGCTGAACTGACGGCCATATGCTCACGGCCAACCTCCTGGCTGCCAGACGGAGGCCCGCTGCTGTTCACTGCTTGGGGGAGGGGAGGATACGGGACGGGATTGACCGAGGTCAATCGAAAAGTTGCGCCAAACGGGCTTGTCGCGGGCTTCAGGTACGCCGAGATCCCTCCCCACCACCCCGGTATGGGCTACAAGTTAGGATAGCTCTCCAGTCTGTCAAGAGAGTGGAAAGTGGGCAGGTTCAAGCCTGGAGCAAACGATTCGGCCA
Source organism: uncultured Nitrospira sp. (assembly GCA_964641915.1). Classification (GTDB taxonomy): domain Bacteria; phylum Nitrospirota; class Nitrospiria; order Nitrospirales; family Nitrospiraceae; genus Nitrospira_D. The sequence continues at coordinate 924 of CAZXNN010000206.1, forward strand.
CCGGGGCCATGACGCTTGGCAGATGTGCGGCGGACTCACAGGCCAGATGGGCCGTTCAGCCTCTCTCCCGAAAGGAGCCTCGGCCAGGTGGATCATCGCCCTCATCCGCGCCGCGTTTACCGGTACCAGCTTGTTCTCACTACTCCGGGCACTCTGGGATGCGGAGTAGGCGAGGGCCGACGTACTCTGTTCCCCCGAATCGTCCTTCTCCGCGTTTCCGCCTGCTCCTGCACCAGAAAATCTGCTAACGAATTCCCGGCGGAAACACGACACCAATCGATGCCGGCCCCATCGTTCCTTGGCCTAAGGGCATGATCTGACCTGCCGGACCGGCTTGACGAATCTGGGTGGTAATCTGCTGGATGAGGCTTTCGAACTCTACGCTGTATTTCGTGGTGAACGTTTGGCAGGTGATGATCACGCAGCCGACAAAGCTGCCCTTTTCATGGTTACAGTCCGGATCATAGGGACAGGCATCGTCTGCGTTACGGGTCCCATCACCGTCACAGTCTCCATCGGGCCCCTTGTCCTGACAATTATCCCTCGTTTTCTTCTGCTGCTGTTCATTCTTGTGGTTCTGCCACCAGGCCGCTAGCCGGTTCCAGGTCTCTTGGAGATACCCCCACACGGCGAACACGTTCGCCCCGCTAGGCTGTGGATTCAAATAGCCGTCCACGGCTCTCACGCGAAGGGCATCCAGCCCCATCATGCGCATGACATCGGTTCTTGGGATCTGAATAACATCGGCTAACTGATTTGGTGTGAACACCAGGGCGACATCCGTCCTGCCGGCGACTACCGCATCGAGCGTATGAAGACCTCCTTGAAGGTTACGAAGCGTATTCACGAGGGATGCCCGAACGGGGGCCTGCGCGTAGACGGTCGAGATATCAATCGGCGTGATCCAATACCCGTTCACGAATGCAATAGGCCGAATGGTGCGTAACTGACGGCGAATTTCAGCATCGACCGCGTTGCGCACCACTGGCTGGCTCAACGCGGCACGGTACGTGGACATCATCTGAGCGGATGGTGAGGAAGTAGGGGCCGTGGCCGGCGGTCGAACTGGAAATTGCGGCACCGCCCGTTCCTCGACGCCGCCCTGCAGTGGGCTCTCCTCTGCCTGCACAAGTGGACTTCCCACCATCAGCGTCGCCAACCCACACGCACAGAATCCTGCTCCGCGAACTCCGCCGGTCACATTCATGATCGACCTCCAGATTCCCGCAGGTTGTGGCACGGTGTCGTCCGTCGTATCGGCCACCAGTCAGTGCGGACCCAAGACTTTTCGGACCTTATTGTTGGCATTATTCAGCTCGGCGCAATTGTTGGGCGGGTTGCACAAAATCGTGACTTCAACAATGACCGTCTCTACTGCCGTAAACTTCGGATCAACTTTGTATTTCTTCGACTGACCGGGAGCTAACGCCCCGACCGTGCGGTGATCGCTGATCGTGCAATTGCGGTTGGCGAGACACTGGCTTGGATTCGGCGGCGTACCGGCGGGATTATATCGCATGCCCAGTGTTTGAACCTGGAGAGGCGGCATAGGCACGTTACCCTTGTTCACGATGCGTATTTCCGCCTTATACTGTGCATGGAAATTATCGAGCCATTCTTGATCAATGGATGCGGTCACATCCGGCAACAATGGGATGGCCGGAATCGGGAGCCCTCTGCCTTCAACCGGGCGTGATTCATTCTGCTGCTGAGCCGGTACCGGAGGGTTCTCCGCCGACCCCGGTATGGCAAGCAAAGGCACATAGGCCAGAATTCCCACCATCAAAACGAGGGTTGTTGGCCGTTTAACCAATGTGCGGATTGGAGCCATGGCAGGATCCTTTCTGCTAATACCCCTGATCTGAAGGAGGCAGTTCGGCTTAGTCTGGAAGCGTAGGGGCAGGCCGCGCCTTCGATGGTCAATCCATTTCGTCAGTGGCCGCCACCCATAGTTTCCCCTTTGTAATTGTTGTTCTCATTTGATTCGCGAATCTCCTCTAGCTGGTCAGCCAATACGCCATAGTGGAAGGTTGACGTACCAAGGTGATCGCCGCTTTCATAGAAAGTGAAACGTTGGCCGGGTACCAGCGGTCCGATACGTTCCCGTTTTAGTATGGGCAGCGCCGCAAACGTCAACCCGCTGCCGGCCCCCTTCAAGAGTACGAAGAACTGGCGTTGAGTCGAGAGGTTGCCGATATTCGTGACCTGGACTTTTGCGCGATATTTGAGGCCGTTACTCACAGAGTCTTTGTCGATGTCGACTACCAGGTCAGGGCAGGGTGGAACCAACTGCCTGGTCTGAGTATTGTTCGATTCATCTGCTTCGCCGACCAGCTGTTGGGTGTCGACCGCAATTCGGAGCTGAACGGCACTGCAAACCTCCGGACGCGCCAAATTGGAGATGACCTGTTGCTGACTGAGCGGCGGAAGCGCGTTATGCTTGACCGTATCTTTTCGCGTCCCATCGAGAAAGAGGTCGACAACAAACGGATTGTTGGCCCCAGTTCTGCCATGGTTGACCACGATGTATGTCGTGCGTCCATCTGCGGTGAGACCGAAAGCTGCTACGGCCAAATCAGTCTGTTGAGTGGGGAGGAGGCCTCCCATCTTCATATTGAGAGGTTGTACCGGACCAAGCTCAGGCGGGTGTAAGATCCTGCCGGTAGCAGGGGCTGTCGAGGGGTCAAACGCAGTCGCTGAAGTTATCAAGCCGAAGGAGAGGATGCTCATCAAGGCGACACTGGCTGAGGCCCCCATGATGGTCTTCATGGTCGTGCTCCTTTCATGGCTCAAGTGTCGAGCAACGGTTCGATCATGTGCGTGAAACCCTCTGGTGACGCGCCTCGCTCATCGACGTAATGCAGGGAGATGCGACCTGCATCTCCGTTCTCGGTTGTCGGTGCGTCGTCGATTCATCAGGAACGGTTCAGTCCCTCGATCCGGATTGAAACTTTTCCCTCCTTGCTTGGGTTGGCTGATGAATGATTCCGCCCACCCCTCCGGCTGCTTCTTGTTGTCAAAAGTCTATCTTGTTGGCTCTCCATTTGTATCGCGATGATGGTTCAGAGTCGGCTCAGCGATTTCTACGTTCACGTCTTCAGCTTCCCTTCATCGCCCGTAGTCTACAGATATGGCGTCGGCCCAACTGTTCAACGCACGGATATCCCTTCGTACCGATAGTTTTCGGTGCGTGTGCAAGGAGGAAAGTCACAGATTTTCGGAACATAGATGATCCGAACGTCTCGGGTAGATCCGAGAGGCCCCCGGACTTTTTCAGCTTGGACGGCCAGCTCGTAATCATGCGCCGCATGCGGGCTAATGAATCTCTTCAGACGAGGAGGTTGGATCGCACCGGGAAAAGGGAGATTCGGCGGGCAGCGGCCCCCGCCGTCCGGAAGATAGTGCGCACCCCCGCCGCATTCACCCAGAGGAGTGCAGATCGGAGTGGATGGGGCAGCCGCATTGAGACTAATGCCAGGATCCGTACAATTGTCGAGGCAGCGTAGACTGACGGCATAGGATGCCTCAGGGTCAACATTGCAGATCGCATAGGAGACTTCCCAGGCATTCATGTGAGGCACCTCCTGCACACGGGTGCTTCCTGTCGCGATGAACGGTTTCGGCGGCGGACCAGGCATTGCCGTGAAATTCACCGTGGCTTTATTGTTGACGGCAAATCCCGCCCCCTCACCCGCGGCATTGGCCATGTCGATTTCAACGCCGACCGATGACGGCCCGCTTCTCAACGGAAAGAAGCCGATACCTTCCTGATGAATGGCGCCCGGCCGCAAGCTCCCGATCTGGACATCCCTCACCACCTTCGATCCGGCAGGTGAGGTGAAGATCCCTTTCAGATTCAGTCGGGAAAGCGCAACCGGCCCGACATTTTCGACTTCCACCATGACTTTCCCTGCCACATTGGTGGCGACGGGGCTTCGATCCAACGCAAGAGAGCGAATTTTGATTCGGTCGCCAGGACGCACTTCGTAGGGGAGATCCTGCACCTGGTTGTAGACCTTCGAGCTTCCAGATAAGCCCCACAAGACGGCAAGATGCACGACGAATTGTCCGGCAGGAAGTTTCACAGAGTATTCTTTTGCACAGGTAGGGTCGGCCGTTTCTTGCCAGACGTTGGGCCCGCCGGCGGCGGGGCGGACGGAGAAGGCGCAGGTCTTTTGAGAGACCCCGGTGACACCAACTGGAATGGGACGAAGACGAGTGGTTTCACTGTCGACTGCGCGAGCCTGCGGCGTGATCGAAATCTGGTAGGGCAACATCACCTTCTGTTCCATTGACAGCGGCGAGTTCCGATCCCTCGGAATCGTCTGTGCGCCGCTGTGTGATGGACCCGCGATCGCAAGGCTACTGGCGAGAGTACCGGCGGCAAGGACTCTGGAAATCATTCTTGATGCCATAACTACGGTCTTCCGATTTCCTACTGTGGGGTATCGATGCGTGCACTCATTGATTTTGATGAACGGCGGGGCATCTCGCCGGACAGAGCACCTTGTCCGATCACTTGGTCGACGAACACGAGCGAAAGGTTCACGCCACCCGAGAAGAAGGAAGAGGGCTTGGGATGTGGGCACGACGGATGGTTCACGCTCATGGACAACCTCCAGGCTGCCAAGAGAAACGACGCGCCGGTGCTCCGGGCTGGGGAGGCGAGCATACGAGGGAAAGAGAGGTGAGGTCAACAGAGAAGTGGGCCACGTAGTTCTCGGTACTGGCGGCAAGTAAGCCCCGCGCATCGCGCAGCTACTCGTTCTCTGGTCAGGAAGTTCTGGTAGTCAGCATCTGAATACCCCTCCTGTCGGTAACTCTCCGGCGGCCTGCATGGGGGAACCTGACGCCTGCGTTGCTGCGCACGCCAGAGACTTTCTTGTTTCCTACTGGCCGAACATTTTCGGCGCTTTCTGGATTGCTCGTTTCGGTGATGTCACAGCGAATGGTACCGGTGGACTCCAGGCTGTTGGATGTGGAGAGGCGACCTGCGCGCTGATGCGGTAGCTGCCGGGTAACGATACCATCCGAGACGGATCACGACCATTGCCAGGTGCGCCCCATCCTGTGTAACCGGTCGGAGAGGTGGCGTCCGCAAAGCCAATCGGGACATGGGTCACCAGGCCCCAGTTGCCATGGGTATCGAGGCGTTCCAGTTTCACCAGAAAGCCGGTAACCTG
>CAZXNN010000207.1:0-6053 GCA_964641915.1 uncultured Nitrospira sp.
TTTGGTGTGTTTGTGAGCAAGATGCCGAAGCGGGGGCTGGTGCAGGAATCGACCGATTGGTACAAGTACTTCAAATGCTCTGAAATCGATCCGACCTGTCTGCCGGGAGAAACGATCAATCGCGTGCGGCAGAAGGGGTTGCAGAAGCTGTTCATGTACAAGCTCTTCTGTTATCCGATCCAGACGATTCGTCTGCTCCGCCGATTCTTGCGGTTCATGCCGGTGCGTGACGTGGTATTCCTGATTACCAAGCCGTTTATGGGTCAGAAAAAAGGCGCGACCAAATCCGAAGTGCTCTCGCGCGCAGTGGAGCATGCCGACATGAAAGATGCGGCGGCGCAAATGACGCAGATGACGGACGACATGCTGCACGATGTCCTGGAAGCCTCCCGCGCCGAGCGGGAACGGATTCAACGGGAAGCGGAAGGCTCGCGCGAACTCCCGATGTTCTCGGCTCGATAAGATCTACAGCGCAATCCCCCAGTAATTCTTCGCCACGATTCCGATGCCATAGCTGATGCTGACCGCCACGGTAATGATCACTAGGTTCAGTACGATGCGTCGTTTGATGTCCATGCCGGACAGGAACGAGAGAATCGTCGAGACGAGCACGACCATGAGGCCGGCCGTCAGGATGGAAAACAGCGCATCGGTGGCGCCGATCAGCACGGGGAAGACCGGGACGATGGCGCCCAGCAGGTAGGCTGAGCCGACCACCAGCGCCGATGACAACGGTTGCTCTTCCATCGGAGTGAATTCCGATTCTTCGCCCAAGAAGATTTTCTTTGCCACCTCGGTGGATTTCACTTCCTTCTCAGAATTAAGCGCCAGGAATGCTCCGGCGCCCATCGACAGGGCTCCTGCGACGGCGGTGGTGGAAGCGGCGATCAGGACCATGGTCGTGCTCCCGAAGGCTCCGAAGAATCCACTCACCGCGCCAAGAATCTCCACCAGGCCGTCGTTTAAGCCAAGAAAGATATTGCGGATCTTCTCGGGGTTGATCTTTCGCTGCGTGAGTGCCGTGACGAGCACGTCCTCGTGCTTGAATTCATCCATGAGAATCCCGCGCAACGCTTCGGCCAGCGGTTTTCCCTGGTACGCCCGCCAGACGGCAAGATACTTCCGCACCCCGTGCACTTCGATCGCTTCGAGGACCAGGTGGACTGCCGTTGATCCCAAAAGCCGACAGACCACCATCATGACCGATAACTTAATACGTCGGCCGATGTCGAGCTGCTCCAGTTTGAGATTGAAGAATCGTTGCCAGAAGGCGAGATGGGCGGTTTCAACCTTAATCAATTCATCCAGTGTGTCATGGACGTCCGGTTGAGTCACACCCCGAAGGGCTTTGTAAAGCGAGAGATCGAATAACTCGTCGAGGATCAGATCCCGCGCGAGGCGAGGGTCATAGGTTGAAGTAGATGGCATAGCCGTAAGCTTTCCACGTAGTCTGATCGAACGATACGCTGGGTGTCCGGTTCAGTCAACGGCCCTCAGATCGGAGACCTTCTCTTTTTGGAATGGCGCAGCTCCCGACATAGTCGTCGGCACACGATATGACCCGGGTGCCGACAGGTAATGTGCGTATAGCTGTCGGTATTGGTGACAGAATCATGGCTGTCGTTTTCTCAGGATTCGAGAGATGCGGACATGCAAAAGAGAGCCCTTTCATCGTCGGCATGACCGTTTAGCTAAGCCTTAGCAAGTATCTATTGGCATCTCCGCTTGGTCGGCGTATAGTAGGTGCCATTCTTTCATTCCCTTTATTCTCTTCATTTTCCTTCCTCGCACTTATCTGTTTCCGAGACGTCAGTCAGTCCAACCTGTCAATCGAGGAGGATCTATGATCCGACGAAGGTTAATTCCGACACTCGGAGTGGTTCTTATTTCGTTGCTTGGACCTATTCAGGCCTTTGCGGGCGATGACGCCGTTGAAACCGGCCGCCTTCTGGCCATTCTGCTGGACGCAGGGCGGGGCGCTGTTGCGGCTAACCAGCCGTTAATCAATGATGCCAGCAAGGGAGACAAGGGGTTTACACCTGATGTATTTGCCCAGCAACTTGCGGAGAAATTCAAAGGGCGAGCAGGAGTAGATATAAACAACTTAAAAGGAAGCGGTGTTCCCGCATCGGCGCAGAAGCTCCTGCCAGAACTTGTTGCCGCCGCAAAAAAGACGGTTGCAGACAATCAGGCGACCATCAACAAGCCTGGTGTGGGGTACAAGGGATTCACGCCTGCGCACTTTGGAACGCAGACGGCTGCTGGTTTCAGTGCTAAGACAAACGTCTACATGAAGCAGACGACGACTGATGCCCTGCTCCGAAACCCGAAAAATAAGGCAGATGCCTTTGAAGCCGGGATGATGAAAAAACTCGGCGATCCTGGCTATCCCCGCCAGGGAGATAAGATCATGAGTGAGACCGTCGGCGGAGATGTGCGGGTGATGCTACCGTTGTTCTACGGCAAGGGTTGCATGGGTTGCCACGGCGGGCCGAAGGGCGAAACGGATGTTTCCGGGTATAAGAAAGAAGGCGCGAACGAAGGTGACCTGGGAGGGGCCGTCAGCGTTAAGCTTCCTGCCAAATAGGTCATTCTCCCAACAGTGTGTTTTGTTTCTCCAAAAGGGGGCGGCTCTTGTCGCCCCCTTTTCTATGTCCGCCAGATCCGACCGGTCGGTTGGAAGATCTAGTCAGCGAGGGCGCGTTTCGTCTCGTCCAAGTGTTTCTGGAGATAGGCCATGAAGGGCGTGCCGCCGGTTCCGACTGCGCTGGGGTTGCTCGCATGGACCTGGTGTTGGCGATGGATGTAACTGTCGGCGTATCCAACATGGATGTCGCGAAATTGCGCCAGCAGATCGACGCACGTGCAGTAGGCATTCCAAAGATCGGGCTTGTGTGATCTCCGGTCTCGGATATAAGCCGGAAGCAGCGGCCTGCCGCTCTCATCAGTCGTCTGCTCGATCGCGCGGAGAAAGGCCTGGTGCCGCGGAGGCATATACTCCCGCATTTCCTGCAAGTACACCGTGAGAGGATCGGGAGTGTGGGAAATACCCAACACGGCGTCGAGGCAAGGCACGATGGAGCTCTGCGCTCCGGTTTCCCCGCGGAGCTGTTGCGGCTGTCCTGCATAGGCCGTCACTCCTTCATAGACAAGGCCATGGGGGAGTGTAAGGCTGTTCTTCCAGGCATGAATGTAGGGACGCACGCGGTTGTAATACACGTAGGGATCGCACCGTTCCTTCATACGCAGCAGCGTGTCCCGCATCGCGGTTTGGGCGGAAGCCAGGGATCGAAATCCGGCGAGTACTTCGTCGGGCTTGTCACCGGCGGCCCCGTTCACGGCCTGAATAAGTCCGGCCAATCCCGGCCCTGCCTGCCGCTCGATTTGAATGTGGATGACCACAAACCACTCTTCATCCAGGCCCCCGAGAAAGTTCTGGAGGAGCACAATGTTGTCGAGTTGAATAGGCTTGGCGGGATCGAGCCGCCGCCAGTTATCGAGCGCGTAGGACGCATAGGAAAGCACCGGCGGACGGCCAAGCTTTTGAGCTACTTCGCACCAGGGGCGAGCCAATTGCGGCGATAAAGTTGTCGCCGGCTGGTCCGGCACTTCCCACACATAGGCATGCCCGGCGAACGACAGAATCCGCATCGCGGCACGATAGTCTTGATCCCGCCACGTTGCTGGAATGGAGGGGAGTAGCTGACGTTGCCTGTCGATGAATTGCCGGACCATGCGAGCACTCAGCAACTTCGGCAACTCGTGCCCAAGATGATTCAGCCTCGGCGAGTCCCGCAGCTGTTCAAGTGGATCTGAGGGGAGAAAACCTTGGTCAGGAGAAATGTCGTAATTGGAGAGGTTGAGAGGAGTGACGTTCGTTGGTCTCATAGGAGCCTCCGATCTATAAGACCTCAGGGCCTGTTTTCACTTTACCCCAGGGCGGATATGATCTGAATCGAGAGATGGCTTCCAGGTGCCTCCTCAGCGGTCCGGTGACATTGTCGATAAGTGGTGCTAGCATTGCACCATTACATCTGTGCGGAGACGTCAATGAACGGAAAAATTCAGATTGATGTGCCGAAAGAGCGAATTGCGGCGTTTTGTCGGAAGTGGAAGATTATAGAGCTGGCGCTCTTTGGTTCCGTGCTTCGAGAGGATTTCCGTCCGGACAGCGATGTGGATGTGCTGGTGACGTTCAGCCCCGATTCAGATTGGGGGATTGAGCATTTGCTGGATATGAAGGAAGAGTTGGAGGGGTTGTTCGAGCGATCGGTCGATTTGGTCGAAAAACGATTGGTCGAGGAAAGCCGCAACTACATCCGGCGCAAGCACATTCTTTCCCACATGGAAGCCGTGTATGCAGCGTGACGACTCGCTTCTGCTCGATATGCTGCAGGCAGCGAAGCAAATATTGGAGTACACAGCCGGGCTGCAAGAGCCGGACTTCCTCAAGAGCCGACGGGACCAAGATGCCGTGCTCCTTCAGTTTACCGTGCTCGGTGAAATGGCCAAGCGCGTCTCTCTCGAATTCAAAAATTCCCATCCCGAGATTCCTTGGCGGAAAATCATGGGCTTCAGGAACGTGGTGGTTCATGACTATTTTCAGGTCGATGTCCATCGGGTATGGAAGATCGCCAGTCGCGACATCCCCGAGCTGATTAAAACTCTGGAGCCACTCGTTCCGCCAGATTCCTCGTCGTAGCGCCATCCGGACGCTCTTCATTCCAGTCTCGGCCAGTCCCCGGCCTCCGGTGACCTCCGCTCCTTTCCCGCTCATCAAGAAACTCAGAACGCCCCAGTTTTGAGCCCCAGGGTAATGGATACTATAATTGCAGGGGGAGGGCACTGGCCCTCTAACTAGTGATCTGCTTTGGCTGGGAGGCATTGATGCATGAACATCATAGAGTTTGAGTCATGGGAATGCTTTGAGCAGCACGTGGCATCTATTTTCATTGATTGCCAGAAGCTCAAAGATGAAAAGAAATATAATCAATGGTCGACCCCTAGATTCAGAGGGCATTCAGATTCAGACTGGAAGCTAGAAACAACCTTAGAGCGTTTCACCAAGAAAAGTGTGGATGCAGAGCATTACTTCAAGAGGCTACGAGACATTTGTCCCGCCGTCATCTCCGTAACAGGGAAAAACTGGGACATTCCTGAAGAGTTCGAGAGCGGAAGGTGTCCTCCTTCGGGCTATGAGTTTATGATTTATCTGAGACATCACGGATTTCCTTCCCCGTTGCTTGACTGGACACGGTCGCCCTATGTAGCTGCGTTCTTTGCCTTCCGTTCGCAGGAGAAACCGGATAGCGGAAAAGTCGCTATTTACTCCTATGTCGAGCACTTCGAGCGCCCTGAAGGCTTCAATGGTGAAGAACCAAACATACATGGATTAGGCCCTTATGCGGTTACTCATAAGCGGCACTATGCACAACAGTGTGAGTACTCAATTTGTCAGAAAAGGATCGAGGGCAGGTATGTGTACGCGAGTCACGAAACCGCTGTCCTTTCGGATAACTACTCCGGCCAGGTACCGATGACAAAGTACGTTCTCCCCGTGAGTGAGAGGGCGAGGGTATTGAAAGTGTTGTACCGTATGAATGTAACCGCGTTCTCATTGTTCGGTAGCGAAGAAAGTCTCATGGAGACATTGGCCTATCAAGAAATAGAGACAAGTTAAGAGGTCTTACTCATTGGGCTATAAGTGCAAAGGCAGCTGGTGAGATTTGAATAAAATAGAAAGGCCGCCTCGTTTGAGGCGGCCTTTCTTCTTTTTCCCCTAGCAGGTGCGGGGTGGGCGCTCTCAATTGCGCGCATTCACCGAGCATCGCCTACTATTTGAAAATTTGATCAGTCTTGCATGCGCGGTGAGCGAGCACTGAGAGTGCCCACCCCGCACCTGCATCCTATGTTCCCATTTCCCAGCTGGCCAAGTACTTTTCCTGTTCCTTCGTCAGCTTATCGATATCCACGCCCATGCCGGCGAGTTTGAGCCGCGAGATTTCTTTATCGATGACGGCAGGGACCGGGTACACCTTCTTCTCGAGCATCTT
>CAZXNN010000208.1:0-6006 GCA_964641915.1 uncultured Nitrospira sp.
CCTTCCAATCGTGGTAGATGCGTTTGCCGAATTGGTACCCGCCCGTGCAGAGCACGGAACTCGACGGCGACATGGTATTGGATTCCAGGGCCGCAACGGCCATCGGGACTTTGAACGTGGATCCGGGAGGATACTGCCCTTGCGACGCCCGGTTGTTGAGCGGGCGTCTCTCATCCTGGACGATCTCAACCCACTGTTTTGGCGTAAGCTCGCGCGACATAATATTCGGATCGAAGCCCGGTCGACTCGCCATGGCCAACACATCCCCGGTGGTGGGATCCAAGGCGACAATCGCACCGGCTTCTTCTCCCAGCAGGTCCTCCGCCACTTTCTGTAACTTAATATCAATCGTGAGATAGAGATCGTTGCCGGCGAGGGGCTTATCCACCTGCACCGTCCGCTTCTCATGCCCCAACGCATCCACTTCGACGCTTTTTTGTCCGGCCTGGCCGCGCACATGCCGATCAAACGACTTTTCGACGCCATACTGCCCGACAACGCTGCCCTGATGGAGATCCGCAAATTCCGGCTTCTCGAGTTGTTCAGGGGAAATTTCCCCGACATACCCGAGGAGATGGGCTGCGGCCATGCCGCCGGGATAGTTTCGTTGCGACTCCACCTGAATCATCACACCCGGGAGATCGAGGCGATGGGATTCGATTACGGTGGCGTCACGCAAGGTCAACCGGTCTTTGATTTTCTTCGGCAGCATCTTGCTCCCTCGCACGGCCAACTTTTTTCGGATCATGACCGGGTCAAGTCCCAGCAAGTCCGCGAGCTTCTGGACCAACCCCTCCCGATCCTTCACATCCTCGAGCGTGACATAGAGACTGAAGCTCGGAACGTTATTCGCCAACAGCACCCCATGCCGATCATAGATCAACCCTCTAGCCGGTTCCAGCAGCACCGATCGGGTGCGATTGTTCTCTGAGAGATCGCGGTAGTACGGTCCTTCACGAATCTGCAGATGCCATAACCGCACTGCCAGGAGCCCGACGACCAGGAGCAACCCGACACGCAGCAACATAAGCCGCCGCTGCAATTCTCCAAGCTCAGACTCATGAGTACTGCTAGTTGCCACGGTAACTCCTAGAACTCTCGCCCCTCTGCCAGCCGGTCAAGATTCAATCGGCTCCAGATCAGCCAATAACACAGCCCTCCGACAACCGCATCGAAGCAGGCTTGCGGCATGAGGATCGTCCGAATCATCCACCAGATATCTTGCTGATCGTTCGGTTTGAGCGACCAGATGGTCATCAGACTCGAAAGGGTTGACGCGACAACGAGGCCACTGACCAACACCAACGGCGTGACCTGGGCGACCTGGCGGCCAGCCAGTCCGGCAAGAAATCCCACGCTGCCCTTCGCCACCATGCTTGCCGCAAGATCAGTGGCGGAAAACAAACTCATGGCCCATCCTACGAACAGGCCGACAATCAACCCCTCCAACTCGCCTGACAGAAGGCCGACCAGGCAGACGGCCACCAGGCCGAGATCCGGTTTGACGCCCCACACACTGACATAGGGAAGCACGGTGGTGTGCAGCGCCACCAGGGCAGCGACAGCACAAGCATATACGACAATCTTCACGGCTTGGTCTTCGGAAGAGACGCGTCGCTCTTTCCGTCCTCGCCAGGAACATAAGGAGACTGAATGACCAGGACTTCTTCGACTCGATTCACATCGACTTCAGGGCGCAATTCAGCGGATTGAAACAAGGCGCCTTCCTCTTTACTGATGGTCGTTATGGTGCCGATGGCGAGTCCACGCGGAAATCCCCCGACCAACCCAGATGTCACCACGCGATCGCCGGCACGAACATTCGAAAGCAGGGGAATATATTTGAGCCGAGCCAGACCCGGGGTCGTTCCCTCGACAATACCTTCATCTCGTGTTCGCTGAATCAACCCGGCAATGGCGTTATTGGGATCGGATACCAAGAGCACCACCGCGGTCGCCATCGTCGTTTTGACCACTCGTCCGACAACGCCGGCAGACGTCACTACACCCATATCCGCTTGTATCCCGTCAGCGCTTCCCTTATTCAGAAGAATGGTCCGATACCAATTCCCCGTATCACGGCCGATAACCTGTGCCGCAATCATCGTCGGAAGAGCCTGTGCCTTGAATTCAAGCAAGGCCGTCAACCGGTCCGTCGCCGACGCGGCCTCCCGCAACTGACTATTTTGCCCCTGCAACAGCTCAACCTCTTTCCGCAATTGCCGATTCTCATCTTCCACGTCCTGCAAGGCCACGTAATGGCTCCAGGTCTCACCGATGCCGCCTTGCACCGAGGCGACGAGACGGATCGGCCAACTGAGCACCCATCCGACCGGTCCACCGATTTCCTGAAACAGAGTCTGAAGCTGATGAGGCAGCAGGAAGAAGCCGAGGAGCACGGAGAGAAACACCCCGAGGGCAAGACGCCGAGCGCCGTATGATGAGCGAAAGTTGGCCATCCGCATGGGGAGGAGGGAACCTTACCGGAGGCTACTGCATTGAGACATGACCGACACCTTACGGAGAAGATCCAGCTCGTCCAGAATCTTCCCGACCCCCAGGACCACGGAAGTGAGCGGGTCATCGACCGTAATGATCGGCAAATTTGTCTCTTCACGGAATCGTGTATCCATTCCCTTCAGCAGGGAGCCTCCACCTGTCAGCACGATTCCGCGGTCAATAATATCTCCCGCCAACTCCGGCGGAGTGTTTTCCAACGCAACCTTGATGGCATTGACGATCGTGCCGATCGGTTCCTGCAACGCTTCTCGAATTTCGGCATCATCGACCACCAGCGTGCGGGGAATGCCGGAAATCAGGTCCCGCCCCTTGATCATCATCGTCTTGCGCTCTTCGAAGGGATAGGCCGATCCGATTTCGAACTTGACCCGTTCCGCCATATGCTCGCCGATGAGCAAGTTGTACTTCTTCTTGATGTAATTCATGATCGCTTCGTCCATCCGATCGCCGGCCACCTTCACCGACTCGCTATAAACGATGCCACCGAGTGAAATGACCGCAATATCCGTCGTCCCGCCGCCCACATCGACGACCATGTTGCCGGACGGTTCGGTAATCGGAAGTCCCGCCCCGATGGCGGCCGCCACCGGCTCTTCGATCAGATAAACCTCTCGCGCACCGGCCAATTCGGCTGAGTCACGAACTGCCCGTTGCTCCACCTGGGTGATGCGTGAAGGGACTCCGATGATGATTCGCGGCCGCACAAAGGCGCTCCGATTGTGCGCCTTGCGGATGAAATGCTTGAGCATCTGTTCGGCCATCTCGAAGTCGGCAATCACGCCTTCTTTCATCGGCCGGACCGCGACAATATTCCCGGGGGTTCGGCCGAGCATCTTTTTCGCATCGGCCCCGACCGCCAGGACCTTCTCGGTTTTCTTTTCCACCGCCACCACCGAGGGCTCGTTCAGGACGATGCCTTTGCCATGCACATATACCAGCGTCGTCGCTGTTCCCAAATCGATCGCAAGATCGTTGGAAAACCATCCGAACACATCTCCCGTGAACCCCACGGCGCTCTCCCTTCGTCATGAACTCGCTATCCGCTTTGCGAGTCCCTCGCTATTCATAAATTTAGTCAGGTACCGCCAACTGTCCTGCATCCAGTACCTGGGTACGCGCCACCTCGTCCCCGAGGCGCCGCCCCTGCTCATTTCCTATAATCAAGACACTCTCAAAGACCAAGACTGCCGCAGACCCGATCCATCCGACATACGGCACCGCGAACAACAGCTGGGCGACGCCGCATGGCAAATTCCGAATAATCGATTCTCGAAATCCGGCCGTCTCCCGCACATCGAGCCGCATGGTCTGCAATCCGACCAGCCGCTTCCCGATACTTCTTCCACCTGCAAATCCGTCCGCAATCAGAATGTAGGCCAATCCTGAAAGAAACCCGACTGGCGGCGCCACTTCATCGGCCGCCACGACAATGAACAAATCAATGAGCTTCGCAATAAACCGATTGAGCACGTACGCTTTGGGATAGACCGCTCCTTCGATGAGCTTCGCAACTGGCCCAACCCCTATCAAGGAATCTCCTTCTAATTAATGACAAAGTATAACAAAATCAAACAACTTGCACAAACAAACAGCATTCTCTCCTCATGCTTGTGCGAATTTTTCTTCGAAACGACCCTGCTAGGCGCCAATAGGGATAATACGTGGCCGGGTACGGAGACTGTTTCGTCGATGGATTTACTCCTTGTCCTCGCAAACCTATCGTCCTTCGCCAGACCGTTCACGGTCAATGGCCTCCCATGATCTTGCCTTCAGCCCCAGCGCCAAGTACAATTCGCAATCATTTTGAGACTGAGAGGAATTGCATGATCAAGGTAATGCGGGACGCGTCGCACAATCACCCCTGGCTATTGAAATCAATCATGGGCATTCTGGCCATCGCCTTTGTGATTACCATGGGCTGGTGGGGATTCGGGGAGCAGCCGGGAAACACCGTCGCCACCGTCGGCGATTTGGCCGTCACGCGCGATGAGTTTCGGCGCGCCTACGAGAACATGTACCGCTTCTACAAAGAAAAAGTGCCTGGAGAGTTCAAGGACGAAACGATCAAGCAATTTGTGATCGAACAACTCGTCGATAACCGCCTCTGGCTAATGGCCGCGAAAGACATGGGTATCACCGTCACCGACGGAGACCTGCGCGAGATGATCGTGCGAGTCCCGGAGTTTCAAAAAAACGGAGCATTCGATCCGGAGCTCTACCAAAGACTCCTGGCCGCGAACCATCTTACCCCGAAAGTCTTTGAAGAGGCGCAGGCCAAAGAAATCCTCGGCAATAAAGCGAGGATGTTTGTTCGGGATGCCGTCGCCTTAACCCCGTCAGAGATTTCCGAAGGACAGGCCCTGATGACCAGGCAGCCGGACGCCGACCCTGCGAAAGCCACCGCGGCAAAGGATCGCGTGCTGGACGATATGCTCTTCCAAAAGCAGCAGCGCGCGCTGGTGGCGTTTCAGGAGTCGCTCAAAGGCAAAATCCCCGTCAAAGTTCATCGGGAACTTTTGTAATCCTGATCGCGCAGAAAGCGCTGACCGCTGGCTCCGCCCCGCCTGCTCAGAGGATCAGCATGGCATCGCCATAGCTATAAAAGCGGTAGCGCTGTTCCACCGCATCAGCATAGGCTTTCCGCATCATCTCCACGCCGGCGAGCGCAGAGACCAGCATCAGAAGCGTGGTGCGAGGGAGGTGAAAATTCGTCATGAGCGCATCAACCGCGTTGAAGTGAAATCCAGGCGAGATGAACAGCCGGCTCTCCCCGGCTATCGGCTGAAGCCCTCCGGTCTGCTGCGCAGCCGATTCGAGCGCACGGACCACGGTGGTCCCGACCGCAACGACTCGTCCTCCCGCTCGTTTCGTCCTAAGGATTGCCGCTACCGTCCGCTCACTCACTTCAAACCATTCCTCTCCCATCTGATGTTCCTCAATACGCTCGACGACCACCGGCTTAAAGGTCCCAGGTCCTACATGCAACGTCACCGCTGATGTCCCAACACCCCGCTCCCGCAACCGAACCATAAGTTCCGGCGTGAAGTGCAGGCCGGCTGTCGGAGCCGCGATCGCCCCCTCTCGATCCGCAAAGCAGGTTTGATACCAGACCTGATCCTCTGGCTGCGCCGAACGCTTGATATAGGGGGGAAGCGGCATGCACCCGTGAGTTCGCAGGAAGTCGACAACCGGAACCGGGCTCACAAGCTTGATTTTGGTGCCGTGCGCATCGCGCTGTACGACCGTCGCACGAGCATCCCCCTCAAACAGGATCGTCTGGCCCACGCGAAAATGACCTTTGAGCATCACCTCCCAGACCGCATCGCCGAGGTCTTTGACGAACAATACCTCCACAGCCGTGCCCGTCGGCTGCTTACGTCCGGACAGACGAGCGGCCAAGACCTTCGTGTCGTTCACCACCAGCAAATCCCCCGGCGCCAACAACTCCGGCAGATCGGCTACATGCCGATTCGACAAGCTTCCTGT
>CAZXNN010000209.1:0-5988 GCA_964641915.1 uncultured Nitrospira sp.
GCCGGTTGCACATCTGCCTCTCGGGAGGGATTGCCTCCTGGGTGTCCGTTCCAGGCTGTAGGGGTGATAAAACCGGAGGTGCTTCCGCAAGGGATCGCGGTTGGCGATGTTACTGGGCATAGCGCCGCATTGTGGGCGCGAACGGATGGTCCGGCGATCGTGCACATCGAATGGGCGCCTGCGTCGGCCTGGGATGCGGCGGAAAAAATGGGGACGGCGGTGTGGCCCATGTTGCGGACGAATCGAGTGACCACGGCGGCGGAAGACGATTTTACGGCGACGATTCCGCTGTCCGACCTGGTCCCGCGAACGCGCTATCGGTATCACGTGCTGGTGGGGCATGTGGCGGTGCCGTATGAACATATTGAGGCGGTGCTGGCCGCGCGCGGGGAATTCGTCACTTTGCCGGATGAGGGGACGTCAGCGCCGGTCACGTTTGCGTGGAGCGGCGATCTGGGCGGCCAGCAGCGGTGCCGGGTTGGACCGGACGGGTATCCGATCTTTGATCTGCTGCGCCGACAGCACCTCGACTTCTTCTTGTTTCTGGGGGACACGATTTATAGCGATGATGTCTGTCCTGCTCCTCCGAACGAACCGGGGGCTGATTTTAAAGCCACTACGCTGGACCAGTATCGGGCGCGGCATCGGTATCAGCGCGGGTCATTGTCGCTTCAACGGTTTCTGGCATCGGTGCCGGTGTACGTGATCTGGGACGATCATGAGGTGAAGAATAACTTTGCCGGACCGTATGAGGAGCAGATGCCGGCGGGTCGTCAGGCCTTGCGCGAGTATTGGCCGATTGCGTCACCGTCCGACGATCCGCAGCGGCTGTATCGGACGGTTCGCTATGGCGTGGACATGGAACTATTCATTCTGGACGATCGCCAATATCGCAATAAAAATTCAGATCCGGACGGTCCGGAGAAGACGATGCTCGGCAAGGAGCAGTTGCGGTGGTTGTTGCAGGGGTTACGTAACTCGCTGGCCACGTGGAAGGTAGTTGCGACGTCGGTCCCGCTGTCGATTCCCAAGGGGGGAGGGGCGACGGTTCGTGGTAACGATGGATGGGCGGGCGGGCCTGATGGGACCGGGTTTGAGTATGAGCGGCAGCTGATCGTCGATACGATTCTTACGGAACAGCTCAAGAATGTGGTGTTCCTGGGGGGCGATGTGCACTACGTGCAAGCCAGTTCGTACGACCCCAACGGAGACGGGGTGCCGGATTTTCACGAGTTTGTGGCAGGGCCGCTCTCCGCAGCTCCCGGACGCATGTCGCCTCCGACGCTGGCGCTCAACGCGACGAATCTTATTCAAGAAGGCGGGTACTATAATTTCGGGCTGGTGCGGGTTTCCGGCTCTGCGTTCGATGTGACCGTGGTCGACGAGAAGGGAACGGTTCGTTTTTCACATCACCTCGCGGCGCAATAGCCGACCGGCGCTAACATCCCTCTTGCATTCCCGACCGCGGGCCAGTTACCGTACCAGATCGGTTCGGGCCGGTAGGCAGGAGTGTTCCCACTATGCTGTTCCAGGTGTTGTCGGTCGTTGGCGCTCTTATGGTGCTGACCGCCTATGCGTTGATCCAAAGCGGGATCTGGCGCGAACTGGATGCAGGCTATCTGGCCTTGAACATCATCGGATCGCTGCTGTTGGGTGTGGTGGCGATCGAGGATCAGCGGGCGGGGTTCATCTTGTTGGAATTTGCCTGGACCGGGCTCGGGTGTATCGGAGTCGTGCGGGCGATCAAGGCACGGAAAACAGCGGCAGCGGTCTTATAATCACGTCGGATAGTACGACACAATCGTACGTCATATGCGTACGGCACATGGGGGGAGATGACGTTATGGCAGGGTTGATGTCAGCAGATGAAGTGTATCAGAGAGCGGAAGATGCAGCGGCAGCGGCGACGAGTCCGGATGAAAAGGCGTTGCAGATCGATTATCAGGCGCTGAAGGAAAAGTTCCGTGCGGCCCTGGGCGATCGCAAAGTTGCCTTGTTCCATATTAATAAGTTTTTGCCGGAAGGGTACGAGGATCAGGGCCGGTTCAACCTGGTGCTGCTCACCGCCGGCAATGTCGTGTTCGACATCGTCATCGGCGATTCCTATTTCCGGTACGACGTGGTGTCTGTGGGCCAACTGGATAAGGTTCAGTTGATCGATGCGATGTGGGATAACAAGGAAAAGCGCAAGGAAGAGCCGTTCTTGAGTTTGCGTTTGATGCACGGTGAAGAAGCGCATCTCTTGCTGGCGCTGGACGACGCAGAACGAGCCAGCCTGCTGGCCTTTGCCAAGGCCGTCTCGGCGGCGAGAAATCCGGAGAAGTAGTCGTCCTGTATCAGGCCTATCCGACAACGATTAGTGTGCAGCAGCCGGTGATTGTGATAATCACCGGCTACGTTTCATTGCTTTCCCCTTCATAATATAAAAGGGGGGGCTCTATAAGAACTCTTGCACCCTTTGTTCAGACCAGCTACGAGCGGTTCACCAGCACCGATAGTTAGGTGGAACCACTTGTGGGGGATTGCTGCTCTTTCCTTTTCGCAATTAATCGAAGACAGGCGTGAATGGTTGCTAAGTAGTAGTAAAACATCCAGCTATACCAGATGGCCGCATCATAATTTGTCTTCTGATTTTCATTGTGGTGTCGAATTCCAAAATTATTGGCGATGTTAAATAGATCCGCCTCATCTTTGGATGAAAGCGTTTTCTTTATCTGTGGCCTCAAATACTCTAGGACATCAGCTAAATCCCGAAGAGCGTGCTTCTGATCATCCAATGATGATTTATGTCGTCTGAACCTATCTGTAGCTGCATGGATTCGTGTCTCGATGTTGTGTGGATCATGTTGCGGCAGATTTGCATTTAGCAACGGCAACATGCCTTGCTCAGGCAAACCCAAGATTTCTCCATTTTCCGATAACTCGTAGCCGTCGCCATAACATGCGAGAATTGGATTTAAAGCGGCGCGATATTCAGACCGTCCATCATTGCGGCTAAACGAGGAGTAGTGCATTCCACACCCGGCATAACTATGAAAGTACACCCATCGATTGGTTTTGATGCTTTGTCGAAAAGAAATTCTATTACATCGAACAGATCATCTTCTTTGTACGTTTCAATTCTAGTCCATACCGGCCAGAGGTTGTCCTTGCGCAGCGCAATCAGCATTGCACCATCAACGTCCTCTCCGAGCGTTCCTGGCACGTTTCCCGCATCAACACATTCATATCCAAAGGCTTCTTGAAAGTACGCTCGATCTCGAAACTGCCTGTCTATGCTTAGGAAGATCTTTTTTAGCGAGGGCAAGTCGAGCTTTGCGCCTCCAAGATGTTTGCCCGACCGGACTGAGTAATACCCGTGCTCTCTCATTTTAGTGTTTCTATGACGCCCAAAGTAAAGCTAAGGGGCGCGTTGTTTTTGCCGTATCTCGCTTGAAAGCAGTGTTGGCCATACTGATTATTTCGAGAAATTTAACGGGGTCAGACCCCTTCGCTTACACCATTCTTCAAGCGAGGTCGTTCAGTAGCCGCTTCACGGCAGTGTCGAGGTTCGGGAGTTTGTGCTGCACGATGTCCCAGACGATTTCGCCGTCGATGCCGAAGTATTCGTGGATCAAGATGTCTCGCAGGCCGGCAATCTTTCTCCATTCGACTTCCGGAGCGCTAGTGCGGACAGAGTCGGGGATGCTTTTTGCCGCTTCTCCGATGATTTCAAGATTGCGCACGACCGCGTCGAAGGTTTTGTCGTCCTGGATGAACGCTGTTTTGGAGAGCCCGCTTGTATACGACCGCACCTTGCGGATGGCGTCTAGAATATCTTCGAGATAAATCCTAGAGTCCCGAGGCATACACGGTTTCGCGTTGGATGATGGGGCGGAGGCGTGGCTTAATAGTGTCGGAGAGGACTAGGTCGATGCGGCATCCGAAGAGGCTTTCGAGATAGGTTTTCAGATCCATGTAAGCGTCGAACGACTTCTCGGTGAATTCGACGACGAAATCCAGATCGCTGTCGGCTGTGGCTTCGCCACGAGCGGATGAGCCGAAAAGCCCAAGGCGGCGGACACCGAATCGCTTGAGCGCTTCTCGATTTTGCTCCAGGCGGCTGAGGATTTCTTCCCGACTTCGTGCCATTGGACAGAACTTAAGCTGTGAGTGGCTTGGAGATCAAGGACGTCATGACTAGCTCATGCGCCATGCTCCACAGTAATGCTTTTCCTCGGACCCTGCAAGAGGAAGCTACGGTCTGACTCATGCTGGTGTGCCCTTCGAGGGCAGAGGGGGGGTATTGGTGGTGCGCGGAGACTTTTCCGCTGCCCTGAAAAGAATGATCTATGACCGAATATAGAGCGGCAGCGCTTTGACCGTTGCGTCGTGCTTGTTGCCGTCGATTTCGACGTGCAGCACCGTGTCGGGCTTACTGAAATCCCGCAAGGGGAAGCCGAAGGCGAGGACGGCATTCTGGTGCGGTGAGAAAGTCGCGCTGCTCATCCAGCCCACTTCACGATCTCCGCTGAAGAGTTTCGCGCCTTTCGGCGGCACGGTCGCATCCTTCAAGACTAATCCCACGAGCTTTCGCCGCACGTTGCCGTAGGTATCCATCCGTGCCACGACTTCCTGACCGGGGTAGCAACCCTTGTTGAGGCTGAAGGCTTTGCCTTCCAGGTTGGCTTCCGGCGGGACGATTTCTTCGTTCAGTTCAGATCCGGCTTTCGGAATGCCGGCTTCCATGCGCAACGCTTCGCGGGCCTGGCTGCCGACTGGCTTGATGCCGAGATGCGCGCCGGTTTCCATGAGGCTGGTCCAGGCCGTCGCGATCGCCTCGGCTGGAAGTAAAATCTCCAGATCGATTTCGCCGGTTTCTTCTGTCCGAATGACCAGGGCCTGGTGTCCGCCGATCTGGGCTGTGACGAAGTTCACCGGCTGCAAGTCGCTGCAATCGACGCCGAAAGCTGATTTCACGGTCTGTGCCGCTTTGGGTCCGCTGACCAGCAGCAATCCCCAGGTCTCCGCGCAGTTCTCCATCTTGGCTTTCGTGCCGTAAAGGAGAAATTTCCTGAGCGCGGCGTGGGTCGCGTCGCCGATTTCTCCGACGTCTTCGAGCATGACGGCGTCCGTCTGCACGTAGCAGCGGAAATAGGTGAGCATCTTTCCCTTATGCGTCAGGAAGCTGGAGTAGCGGCCCTGGCCCGGCTGGAGCGGGAGGAGGTCGTTGCTGATGACGCTCTGCAGCCACTTCACCCGATCATCGCCCGTGACTCTGACTTTGCCGCGATGAGAAAGATCCGACACTCCGACGGCCTGGCGGACAGCGTCATACTCAGTGCGCCAGTCTCCGTAGTGGGCGGGCATCTCACAGCCGGTGACCTCTTCAAACGTGGCGCCGAGCTGGACATGTTGCGCGTGCAGACGGGATTGTTTCATCGGACGCCCTTCTGTACTTCATCGACCAGATCTTTGGTTCGGGCCGAGAATTCATTGCGCGAGACGATCTTGGTCACCCCCAGGGCCTTGGCCCTGTTCCAGGTGTCCACTTCCTCATGGTTCGCGTATGCAAGAAAGGGACTAGCTAGTGATAGGGGGTTTGCTTTCAGGGTCTCAATCGCCTGAAAGGCATCGAGGGTGAGGTCGTTCATATCCAGAATCACGGCTGTCGGGGCAGTGGCTATAGCTTTTTCTGCGATGTCCTGTTGGGCTCTGGCCTTCTCGATGCGATAGCCGCCTGTGCGCAAGGCGTCACGGACTTTGGTGTAGAAGAAGATATCGGTTACGGCGACGAGGATGGTGCGTTCGGTGTTGTCCATGCAATCCTAATTTAAGGAGCTGATCAGCCGGCCCAGTGATTTTTTCGCGAGCGCATAGTTGGGATTGAGCGTAAGGGCTTTCTTGTAGGCGTCGATCGCTTCGGTCCAGCGGCCTTTCTTTTCATAGACCCGGCCGATGTTCAAATGGGGGAAGGCCGGACTTTCGTAGCGTCTGGCCTGCATCGCT
>CAZXNN010000210.1:0-5973 GCA_964641915.1 uncultured Nitrospira sp.
GCGCGTTGGGTCTGCTGGTGATCAAGAGGAAGAGCGCATGGCCCGGCGGCTCCTCCAGTGTTTTGAGCAACGCATTGGCGGCGCCGATGGTCATACGGTCGGCTTCGTCGATCAGGCAGATTTTTCGTTCACCCATAAGCGGGCGATAGACGAACTGTTGTTCGATCTCGCGGATCTGCTCAATCTTGATGGCGGGATTGGCCAATTCACGGTCGGGGTCGACCGCGATAAAGTCCGGATGTGTCCGCGCGGCAATCTGCAGGCAGGCGCGGCAGGTGCCGCAGCTGTCCAGTACATCCGGTGACGGCGGTTGTTCGCAGTTCAGGGCCTGGGCGAGATGGATGGCCGTCAGGCGTTTGCCGATCGCATCCTCGCCGTGGAAGAGATAGGCATGTCCCAACCGGTCGTGGGAGACGGCAGCTTGCAGGACCGCGATCGGATGTTCGTGCCCAGTGATGTCGCGAAACGGCATGGCTACTTTCTCCGGCCCGCTTGCGGCCGGCGCTTCTCTAGCCAATTGAACACGAGCGTGCGCACGTCGTCCGCAATCCTGTCGGGGGGGCGTGCCGCGTTAACCGGCTTGATGCGGCGGGGTTCTTTGCGCGCGAGTTCCAAAAATCCCGAGCGGACGTGTTCGTGAAAGCGTTTGGTTTCCCGATCCAGCCGGTTCTGCCCTGCGGTGTCGCGTTGTCGCCGGCGCAGGCCGGTGGCCACGGGAAGATCGAAGAGGAGGGTGAGATCCGGCGCGAGACCTCCGGCGGCCCATCGGTTCATCGTGCGTAACGTTTTCAACTCCAGCCCTCGTGCGTAGCCTTGATAGGCCAAGGTGGAATCGACAAACCGGTCGCAGATCACAATCGCGCCCTGCCGGAGGGCCGGTGCGATCACGTGGTCCACATGCTGGCGGCGCGCCGCGAGAATCACGAAGGCTTCTGTTTCAGCGGCCAGCGACTCGGAATTACTCTTAAGCAACACCTTACGGAGCAGTTCGGCTGCAGGGGTGCCACCCGGTTCCCGAGTGAGGAGGACGGCATGACCTTCGGTTCGAAGTGTCTCTGCCAGGCGAGCAGCTTGGGTCGATTTGCCGCTGCCCTCGGTACCTTCCAGCGTGATGAAGATGCCGGCTGTATGACTGCGTCGTCTCGCCACGAGTGGTTCCTGTCACCGGTTCAGAATTCGCCGCGATGGTAATGCCAAGCTCAATTGAATAGCAAGAATGACCGGGGAGGTGTGGATGCGAGGCTTCGAGTGATGCCTTGAGTCATCCGGTGCAACTCTTGTAGGGATCTGCCTACCGCTCTTTCAGGAGGGCTGTCCCGCGAACGGGGAATGGCGGTTGAACGAGCGTTTCGGTACTGTTGGCCAGGAGAAATGAGGAGCGGACTGATGATTCAATCAGGAGGATGTTATGAAGACAGGTCTTATTGTGTGCGCACTGTTGCTGCTTTCCGGATGTACCTGGAACGATTACCTTTCGCCGGCCGGCAAGTCGGTGGCGGATGCCAAGCAGGACTTGTGGGAGTGTGAGCGTGAAGCCGGGACGGCTGTGAGTCAGGCTTTCTTCATCCAGCTCCAGGAGCTCCAGGATCATTGCATGGAAGTGCGCGGGTACGAAACAGCTTCTAACTAGCCGCCGGCGCGAATCTCCGAAGGGGAGATGCCGATCCTCTGGCGCATCTCCCCGACGGAAGCCGTAAGGGTTGCCGAAGACCGCTTGCTATACCTCCTGGTTTCCTCTCCTCTCCGCTATCAGTTTCTTTGTGTAACTCATTGAAAATAGCCATAAATAGATTGCGGCACCTGGGGAATCTCTGTATGATGAGCCACCACATTATAT
Organism: uncultured Nitrospira sp.; assembly: GCA_964641915.1. Lineage (GTDB taxonomy): Bacteria > Nitrospirota > Nitrospiria > Nitrospirales > Nitrospiraceae > Nitrospira_D. The sequence continues at coordinate 1,838 of CAZXNN010000210.1, forward strand.
TGCCTCGTTCAAGATCTGACGGACATGCTGAAAACCTTGTTGAAACGATACTTTCTGACGGGCCTGCTCGTCATAACCCCGATTTGGGGGACGATTCTCATTTTGAAAGCCCTCTTTGTCACGGTTGATGGGATTTTGGGCGAGGCGGTAGCCCGCTGGGTGCCGGAATACTATGTGCCGGGCTTGGGGATTGTGGCGCTCATACTGCTGATCTTCTCCGTCGGGCTGTTTGCCGCAAATTTTATCGGCCGGCAGATTGTGCGGATCTGGGAGGACTGGCTGAATCGTCTGCCGCTGGTTCGCGGGATTTATTCGACGTTGAAGTCGATGATGGATATTCTCTCGTTTTCTGATCGCGGCTCCTATCATCGAGTGGTGCTCATTCAGTTTCCCAAGAACGGGCACTACTGTTTTGCCTTTGTCACGGGAGTGACGAAATCCGAGACAGCCGCGCTGGCGCAAGAGCCGTTGATCCATGTCTATGTGCCGACGTCGCCGAATCCCACGTCCGGGTATTTCCTGTTGGTCCCGGAACGTGAAGTCATGTCGGTAGAGATCTCGGTCGAAGAAGCCATGAAGCTTATCGTCTCAGGCGGGCTCTACACGCCGGCCACCTCAATGGCTTCAGTGCTGAATGCTGATGCGAAGTGGAGCGGGGTAAAACAACCGGACGTGGGGGTGACCATCGGATGATGCCGCAGAAGCAGGAGATGGCCATGGATGGGTTGGGTGTCGTGGTAATGGCGGCCGGTCGCGGCACGCGTATGCGATCGGAGCAGGCCAAAGTGCTGCATCAGATCGTCGGGCGTCCGATGATCCGGTATGCGCTCGATGTCGCTCGTGCGGTTGCCGGGCATTCCGTTGCGGTGGTCGTGGGGCATCAGGCCGCGCAGGTCCGTGCGGTGGTGGAGTCTGCGCTCGCGGGGCAGTCGGGCGGCGCGGCAGTGCATATCGTCGAGCAGGGTCAGCAATTGGGGACGGGGCATGCTGTGTTGCAAACGCGGTCGGTGTTTGCTCTCGGTAAGGCCAATGCGCCGACGGCCTATCTCATTCTCAATGGCGATACGCCGCTGCTGCAAGAATCGACATTGCGTGCGTTGTTGCAAACGCATCGGGCAGCCGGTGCGACGGTCACCCTCTTGACGGCGATTCTGGATAACCCTGGAGGCTATGGCCGGGTGGTGCGCCGGACGGCGAAGGGCGCGTTCGGTGTCGTCCATGCTTCCGCCGACGTGGTGAAAATTGTGGAAGATCGCGACGCGTCTCCGGAAGAACGAGCGATCCGCGAAATCAATGTCGGGACCTATGTCGTCGATGGCGCGTTTCTCTTTGCGGCATTGGACAAGGTGCAGCCACACAATGCGCAGGGCGAGTATTATCTGACGGATATTGTCGATATGGCGGTCACGCAGGGGCATCGGGTCGCGGCGCTGCCGCTGACGAATCCTGATGAAGGGTTGGGGGTCAATAGCAGGTTGCAGCTGGCGGAGGCTGAACAGGTGATTCGCCAGCAGATCCGGCGGCGCTGGATGGAAGCCGGTGTGACAATGATCGATCCGGCTTCCACGTGGATCGACGCTGAGGTCGGGATTGGAAAAGACACGACCTTGCATCCGAACGTGACCTTGGAAGGGAAGACGGTGATCGGAGAGAGCTGTGAAATCCGTTCCTTCACGCGGCTGACGAATTGTGCGGTCGGCTCCCATGTGACGATTCTGGATCATTGCGTCTGTGCCGACTCGCAGATCGACGAGCAGGCCACGCTTGGCCCGTTCGTGCATTTGCGTCCGGGTGTACGTGTGCGCAAGAAGGCGAAGGTCGGCAACTTTGTCGAGATGAAGAAGACGGATCTGGGCGAAGGAGCCAAGGCCAACCATCTCAGCTATCTTGGGGATGCGACGATCGGCAAGGGCGTCAACATCGGCGCCGGGACAATTACCTGTAATTATGACGGCGCGCATAAGTTTCAGACGATCGTGGGCGATCACGTGTTCCTCGGGAGTGACACGCAGTTGATCGCACCGGTGACCATCGGGGCAGGGGCGGTTATTGCGGCGGGCACGACGGTGACGCAGGATGTGCCAGAGAATGCGCTCGCGATCGCTCGGGTGGTGCAAGTCAATCGGGCCGGATGGGCTGCCAGACGGCGTGCATTGTTGGCGAATGAGAAGCAGGCCCCGGTGAAGCCGGCCGGTAAGCGAACGGCGGCCACCAAGGCGCCTAGCAAGAAGAAGCGGAGGTAGACGATCGATGTGTGGCATTGTTGGCTATGTAGGAAATCAAGAAGCGGTTCCGATTCTGATAGGCGGGCTGGCTAAGTTGGAGTATCGCGGGTATGACTCTGCAGGCGTCGCCATCCAGCAGGGGCAGAAAATCAATGTGCGGCGCAGCGTCGGCAAGCTGGTGAATCTTCAAAAGTCGCTTCAAGAGAAAGAGCTGAGCGGCATGGTGGGTATCGGTCACACCCGCTGGGCGACGCACGGCAAGCCGTCTGAGCAGAATGCCCATCCGCATCGATCGAAGGGTTGTGTGCTCGTGCACAACGGCATCATCGAAAATTATCAGCCGCTGAAGCAGCAGTTGGAAAAAGAGGGCTACAAGTTCCAATCGGAAACCGACACAGAAGTGCTGGCCCATTTGATCGATAAGTATCTTCAGAAGGGGCAGGGGTTGGCGGAAGCGGTTCGCTCGGCGACGAAAGATGTGCGCGGGAGTTATGCGTTGGCGGTGATCTCTGAGAAGGAGCCGGGGACTTTGATCGCTGCGCGGTCCGGTTGCCCGCTCGTGGTCGGCCGCACCAAGCAGGCGTCGTTTGTCGCATCCGATGTGATGGCCATGCTGGCGCACACGCGGGATGTCACCTATCTCGAAGAGGGCGACGTCGCGGTGGTGACACAGCACGAGATGCATCTGACGAACACGGATGGGCAGCCGGTTTCCCGGAAGGCGACGAAAATCACATGGGATGCCTCAGCCGTGGAGAAGAGCGGGTATCCGCATTTCATGCTGAAGGAGATTCACGAGCAGCCCCAGACCATTCTCGATACCATGCGGGGGCGGTACTCCTACGAAACCGGAGAAGCCGATCTGCCGGATATCGGACTCACGCCCAAGGAATTCGCCGCGGTGGAACGGATCTGGATCGTGGCCTGCGGGACTTCCTGGCACGCCGGGTTAGTCGGCAAGTATCTCTTCGAGGAAATGGTGCGGACGCCGGTGCAGGTCGATATCGGGAGCGAGTTCCGCTATCGCGATCCGTTGGTGGGAAAGAAGGACCTGTTCATTACGATTTCCCAATCGGGGGAAACCGCCGATACGCTGGCGGCGGCGAGGGAGGCAAAGGCGAAGGGCGCCCGCGTGGTGTCCGTCGTGAACGTGGTCGGCAGCACGCTGGCGCGGGAGTCGGACGGGGTGCTCTATACCCATTGCGGGCCCGAGATCGGTGTGGCGTCGACGAAAGCCTTTACCGCACAGCTCACGGCGCTGTATCTGCTGTCGCTCCATCTGGCGCGCGTGCGCAAGGTGATGAATGTGGCCGACGGAAAAGCCTGGTTGGATCGACTGGTGCAATTGCCTTCTCTCGTCGAGCGGGTGTTGGGCCGGGAAGCTGAAGTGGTCGCCATTGCGAAACGCTATTACAAGAAGCGCAATTTTCTATTCCTGGGGCGTGGGATCAATTACCCGATCGCGCTGGAAGGTTCGCTGAAGCTCAAGGAAATTTCGTACATCCATGCCGAGGGGTATCCGGCCGGCGAGATGAAGCATGGGCCCATTGCATTGCTCGATAAGGACATGCCGGTGGTAGTGCTGGCGCCGCGCGATCGCCTGTATGAAAAAACGGTGAGCAATCTGATGGAAGTGAAGGCGCGGCATGCGCCGGTGATCGCGTTTGTGGCTGAAGGCGAGCGCGAGCTCGGGAAAACGGCGGATGCGGTGTTCACGATTCCGGACACGCATCCGTTGCTCTCGCCCATTCTGTTCACGATACCTTTGCAATTGTTGGCGTATCATATTGCCGTGTTACGCGGAGCGGATGTGGATCAGCCGCGGAACTTGGCCAAGAGCGTAACGGTGGAATAGCAGGATGTTGAAAATCATCCCCAGCATCGTTCTCGGCTCGACAAAATCCTCAACGT
>CAZXNN010000211.1:0-2065 GCA_964641915.1 uncultured Nitrospira sp.
GCTGCTTCTGACGCAATACCTGTCCAGCTGGGGCCTCGCACCCCGGATTGCGGACACCGGCGCGGAGTTTCTGGAGCAGGTGATGAACGAACTGGCCACGGAAGGCGGCCGCGTCATTGCGCTCATCGATGAAACCTTCGCGGAGATGACCGACATTCAGGTCATGCAAGACCTTCGGTCTGATTCTACCCTTGCGGACGCCGGCATTCTGAGACTCGTGTCCTTTACCCGCCGGGCCGATGTCGAGCAGGACCCGGTGTTCGGCAAGATTCCCTTCGTCACCAAACCGCTTCGATACGACGCGCTCTATGACGCCCTTCTGAGTCTCCTCGGCAGAGACCCGCTGGCATCGGCCACATCGACCCCGGGGCCGATCTCAACACCTCAACTGGCCGGCGCGGTCTTGTTGGGCGAGGACAATCCTGTCAATCAAGAAATTGCGACGCTGATGCTCGAAAGCCTGGGTTGCTCCGTCACCGTCGCACAGAACGGTCGGGAAGCGGTCGACTGCGCGAAGAAGACTCGCTACGACATCATCTTGATGGATTGCCAAATGCCTGAGATGGACGGGTTCGAAGCCACACGCCTCATACGGGAGTGGGAACGCGAATTGGACAGCGGCACGTCGAGACAGCCTATTCCTATTGTGGCACTGACAGCCCATGCGACAGCCAGTGATCGCGCCCACTGCCTGGCCTCAGGGATGACCGACTACCTCTCGAAGCCCTTCACGATGGAACAACTGCAGCGCGTCATCGCATCGTGGCTACCCAAACAGGCACCGGCCCCGAGCGCAGCACACTCGAGTCCACCAGCCGCCACACCCGCGGCACCAAAGCCTTCTGTGGACCAGTCCCCCACCAACGTCATTGACCGGGAAGCATGGAATTCGATTACTGCGCTTCAGCGGCCGGGGAAACCGGACATGCTCGCCAAGGTTCTAACTCTTTACCTGAAGGACTCGAAGCAACTCGTCGACCTGGTTCGTCAGGGCGTCACCGCCGGAGAAGCCCAACTCGTCAACGAAGCCGCGCACAGTCTGAAATCACGCAGTACTGTGCTCGGGGCGGTCTCGCTGTCGGACGTGTGTCAGCAGATTGAAGCGATCAGTCGTGGAGGCTCCCTCAGGAATGCCGAGCCGTTGCTCAATCCACTCGAAACCGCATTCACCCACGCCTGTCACGTGTTTCAAACCGAACTCGAAAAGAGAGCGGCATAGCCAGGGGTGCAGATCCAACACTTCGTAGTTACTAGGGCGTAAGAATCAGAATCGCTCCCATTCCGGTCAGCGCGGCAATCAGCGCATCCGCCCCGGATCGAATCCCCGGCCAGGCCAGCTGTTCCACATCCGTCGGGTGCCAGACCTGCGTCAGGAATCATTCCGCGATGAGGGGATGAAAGGAGAACAGTGGCATGGCGGGAAATCTTACTCTGCCCTCCAGAAGGGATCTACCGGCAACTAGCTATCCAGTTTATGGTCTGCCCGGCGTTGCAATTCCTGACGGCAAGGTCCCTGCCGCAAATGGATTCCCCGTTCCACCGGCCAATGCTGTGAGTACGCCGGTTCCGGAATCAAGGGTATAGGCCGACACGTTATTGCTCCCCCCATTTGCCACATACACAAATGAGGCATTGGGCGTGAGGGTAATCCCTGCCGGGGTCGTCCCCGCCGCAAATGGATTTCCGATCCCGCCAGCCAATGCTGTCAACGCTCCAGTTCCGGTATTCACAGAAAAGGCCGAGACATTATTGGAACCACTGTTCGCCACATGCACAAATGTTCCGTTCGGAGTGATGGTGATTCCTACCGGAGTAGTTCCCGCTGCAAACGGATTCCCGGTTCCACCTAGCAAAGCCGTTACTGCACCGGTTCCCGAATCAATTGAGTAAACAGAAATGTTGCTTGAGCCTTGATTGGCGACAAAAAGAAATGCACCATTCGGCGATACCACTGCCGCGCTGGGCGTTGTCCCCGCCGCCACCGCACCGCCTGCCACCGCCGTCAGCGCCCCCGTCGTCGCATTGATCGTGTAGGCCGACACGTTGTTGGAACCGCTATTCGTCA
>CAZXNN010000211.1:2165-5969 GCA_964641915.1 uncultured Nitrospira sp.
CGTTTGGGGACACGGTCACCGCGCTGGGCGTCGTCCCCGCCGCCACCGCACCGCCTGCCACCGCCGTCAACGCTCCCGTCGTCGCATTGATCGTGTAGGCCGACACGTTGTTGGAACCGCTATTCGTCACATACGCAAACGCGCCGTTTGGGGACACGGTCACCGCGCTGGGCGTCGTCCCCGCCGCCACCGCACCGCCCGCCACCGCCGTCAGCGCTCCCGTCGTCGCATTGATCGTGTAGGCAGAAACATCATTCGAAGTTTGATTGGCCACATACACAATATTCGAAGCACCCGACGCACCCAGCGTGATATTGCCCCCAGGGCCATCACCGTCACTTGGACAGCCGGTGAGAAGAAGCAGTGCTGACAACGCGAACACTATCGACATAGGTTTCTTCATGGCAAATCCTCCAAAATCTAGCTATGCACGATGCAACTGCGACTAACATCTACCTATAGCACTATGGAAAACTAATGCCAATAAACAGGTCTCTGTTTTCCATAGACTTTGTCGGCTGTGCGCTGTCAGATTGTGGGTCAAACCAGACGGAGTGTTCCATCGTGCCATACCATCCTCTCGCCCCCCTCGTCATTCTCGGCTCCGGCTACACTGCCCGGTTTCTCTGGCCGCTCGTTGCGGATCGTTCGCCAAAGATCTTTGCTACAAGCCGTACACCGGAGCATCACCTCAGCTATGTACCGCCAGTCCAACGTCTCCGGTTTGATTTGTCCCAGCCGGACATGTGGAAAAACATCCCACGCGATGCCGATCTCCTCTGGTGCTTTCCCGCAACGCCACTCGATCTCGTCCGGCAGTTTGCTGCGTCTCTGACCGGCTTGAACCGCCGTCTGGTCGTACTCGGCAGCACCTCCGCCTACGACCTGGGAGACTCGCAGGACTACCCGCCGCCCTGGATCGACGAAACCACGCCGATCGATCTTACGAAACCCCGCGTGCAAGGCGAAGAGTACCTCCGCCGGGAACATGGCGCCATCGTCCTGCGTGTCGCCGGGATTTATGGACCGGGGCGGAATCCACTCGACTGGATCAGAACCGGCCGCGTCGGCCCGACGCGCAAATACGTCAACCTGATTCACGTCGAAGATCTCACCGCCATCTGTCTTGCCGCCGTGGAACGAGGAACCCCCGGCGAAGCCTACAACGTCAGCGACGGAATACAACGAACTTGGGAGGAGATCTGCCTCACGGCAGAACAGCAATGGAACGTGCACTCACTCCGGACCGCCGTAACCCAAGACGCCGGCAAACGGATCTCCAATGCCAAGCTCACCCAAGATCTCGGCTATAGCATTCGCCATCCAGATCTATACGAAGAGCTTGATCGTCTTTAACTAAGTCCGCTCATACGAAGCCCTGCGGGCGTTCAAACTGGCTTTGAACAAGGCCGCAGGTGAGTCGAAACCGGAGGCGTACCCTCTGGGGTACGTTGAGGATTTCGATGAGCCGAGAACGCAGTTGAAAGCCAGTTTCAACGCCCGATTATCGGAGCAGAGACATCACGGCCAGACACACCAGCAGATTATTCGTGGCATGCGCGATCATGCCGGGGATCAGACTGCCGGTCCGCTCATAGAGCCAGGCCCAGAGCACTCCGCTCCACAGCACGCTGATAAAGCCAATAAGCCCATACCCGTGCGCAAGAGCAAAGATGCCGGCGCTGATGAGGGCTGCCGGCAACGGATTCAGCCGCCGGCGCAAAATCGCATACAAGATGCCGCGAAACGCCAGTTCCTCGAAGATCGGCGCAAAAACGACATACTCGAGCAAGCTGATGGTCAACACCGATCCCGAGGCCCAGACCAGATCGGGGTCAAACCATTCCGTCCAGTGGTTGGCCAGGTGCAACGACTCCGCCATCCGCCCCATCACCCACTCGCCCCACAGCCCGGCCGCGACGACCGCGAGCACCACACCCGCTAGCCGCCCGATCTGCCGCCACTGAATCTGCAAGCCAAACCCGGTGATGAGGTTTAATCCCGATGGTCGAAGCAGGTAGTAGTACGCCATCCCTAATAACGGCAGGTTGGCCATTGGAATCGCCACGGCGCGCAGCGAGACATTCTCTGACGGTGCCATTGAAATAAATGCCAGCGAGAGAACCGCGCCCAGTGCGCCGCCTCGCAAGAGCACCGCTGTGCCGATGCCTCCGGGCCAGGGCGGCGGCACCCCGGGCTGATGGAGCCGCAGGCCGTCGACCCGTCGAATCTTCAACCAGGCGAATCGCAACAACATGAGCGATCCGCCAATCAGCCCCAGCAGTTCCAGCCCCGTGAGCAGTTGTGAGAACCCTTGAATCCGCACTCCGCGGGCATGCATCTGTTCGCGCACGGTGGCGCCCAAGGCCACGTCACCCGCTCGCTCAGCCAAGGCTGCCGCGAGATGATTGTAAAACCATCCGGCCGGAAGGGCCTCCGCCAAAGCAGACTGCAATTCCATTTCACGTTCGCTCGTGAGCGAACCATTGCCATAGGCGGCGTCGATAAACGCTGCATAGAGAGACAGCGGTGCGTCCTCATCGGCCCAGTTGGTGGCTGCTGCCAATGCCTCCGATGGGTGCCCGGATTCGGCTTGCAGTATCGCCAACCGCAATTTCGCTGCCGGGGAGGCGGTCGCGTCCACCAGTTCTTGATACCACTGGATCGCTTGCGCCCGCTCGACGTCATTGCTGCCGGCCGTCCACTCGGTGACTCGCTGCTGCCACTCTGGCGCAAGCAACAAGCCGTCTTGCGCCTCCATCGTCCGGCTGACCATCAGATCCAGCGCGCGCTCAGGATCTTCAAATCGATCGAGCTTGGGTGAATTGGAGGACAGCCAGAGCAGCGTACTCAAGGCCGTGATGAGCAGCATCGCAGCAAACAGACTGACCCCGAACGAAAATCGCGGGCGATCGGGCCCGTTAAATGGCGATGGCGTCTCGGCCCTTCCTGTTTCGGCGGAACCTGTCTGGCCCCCCTCTGGCCTGCTTGCATCAAGCATAGGAGTGACTATACCATCGGCGCCTCGCGGTCACCTATCCCTCGAAATGGCTAGATCCTCCCCCATTATCCCGCCACTATCACGTGGCCTCTCACGCCGGACTTGGCTATACTAACTCCGCAAAACCGTTTGGAGACTTCGGCATGATGCGCGACTTTGTCCCTCCCCGGCGCCTGTTGCTCGGCCCCGGTCCCAGTATGGTGCATCCTCGTGTCATGCAGGCCCTTGCCACGCCCTTGCTCGGCCATCTCGATCCCGCCTTCCTCGGGATCATGAACGATGTGCAGCACTTGCTCCGGTTTGTGTTCGCCACCACCCATCCCTTCACCATTGCGGTGTCCGGAACCGGATCGGCCGGGATGGAAGCGGCCATCGTCAACGTAGTCGAACCAGGGGATGCCGTGATCGTCGGCGTAAACGGCGTCTTCGGCACGCGGCTCGCGACCATCGTCGAACGATGCGGCGGAAAAGCGATCACCCTGAACATGCCTTGGGGCCAGATCATTCCCCCGGAGATGATCGAGTCGGCCTTGCGCCGGTCGGGACCGGTGAAGGCCGTGGCACTGGTCCATGCAGAAACGTCGACCGGTGCGTGCCAACCGCTTGAGGCGATCGGCTCGCTGTGCCGGGATCACAACGCGCTGCTGATCGTCGATGCCGTCACCTCGCTCGGCGGCATTCCCGTCGATGTCGACCGTCTGGGGATTGATGTCTGTTACAGTGCGACGCAGAAATGTCTGAGCTGCCCGCCGGGACTGGCGCCGCTCACAGTGAGTCCGCGGGCCCTATCCGTTATCAAAGGC
>CAZXNN010000212.1:0-5942 GCA_964641915.1 uncultured Nitrospira sp.
CTTCGCCCGTTTCGGCTCTTTGACACCCGGCAATTGCACGACAATCTGCTTCAATCCCTGACGCTGTACCAGCGGCTCGGACACGCCGAACTGGTCGATCCGGTTCCGAATCGTTTCGAGCGCCTGATTGATCGCCGAATCCTTGATCCGCTTGATCTCCGTCTCGCGCAACTCCCAGACAAGACTGTTGGCCGACCCCGCGCCATCCACTTCAAAGAACGTGGGATACTCATCCACGAGCTTCTGGATCTGCACTTTCAGTTCGGCGTTGGCAAACTGAATAGTGACCTGATTCGCGGCGGTCCGTTTCACCGATTCAGCCGGCAGCTTCTTGTCGACCAAGACATCCTGCAGCGAGGCGACTGACCGCTCAACGGCGATCTCGACCGCCCGGTCCTCATCGACCTCCATCACCATGTGAATGCCGCCCTGGAGATCCAACCCCAGCGTAATGCCTTTGTCCGGCAGAATCTTCCGCGCCCAGTCGGGCAAGGCCAGATACAACGGCTTGTACGACGGCAGAAAAAACACCACCGACAGCACGACCACCAGTGCAAGCAATGCAAACCGTCCACCAACTTTTTTCATGTCTCTGCCACCCTCTCTTGCAGAATGCTGAGATAGCCCGCCAGCGTCGGTCTCGCCGCGCTCAGAGGCTCACCGTACCGCCGCGTACGCCTCGCCTGTTCGCTTGCTGCGGCCTTGCCGGGCAGCCTGTGTGAGCATTCTCGTGTGATTAACGTCGTCCGGCTACTCTTTGTCGTCGTCTTCCGCCCGTATTTTCGCGATATGCTCTTTCTGAATCTTGACCTTGGTATTGTCGGCAATCTGCAGCGTTACTGTCTCTTTCCCGAGATTCGTGATGGTCCCCCAGAAGCCCGACGCCGTGATGACCTTATCGCCCTTCTTCAGATCGTCGAGCATGGCCTTCTGCTGTTTTTGCCGCTTCTGCTGCGGCAGGATCAGCAGGAAATAGACAATCACAAAAATCAGAACAAACGGCACCAATGAGAGCAGCGAACTCGATGTGCTCCCGCCGCCCCCGGGCCCCTCAGCCCACGCTACTGACGCCATCACGACCATCATCATAAATCTGGCTCCCTTTACGCTAGTCGAGGCCGGCCCGCGGTTCCTGCGCAGCGACTGCCGTCGCGCCGCCGACCCGCTCGGCTTCCGCCCGCGCGCGATAAAACTCCTCGCGCATTGTGAGAAATGTCCCCCGCTCGATCGACGAGCGCACTCGTTGCATCAGATCAGCAAAGTACCAAAGATTGTGGATCGTATTCAGTCGCGCTCCGAGCATTTCCTTCACGTTAAAAAGGTGATGCAGATAGGCACGCGAATAGTGCTTGCATACCGGACAGCCGCAGTCCTGATCAATCGGCCGTTCGTCCCGTTTGAATTGCGCCTGTTTGATGGACACGCGTCCGAACCCCGTAAAGAGCCAGCCTGTTCGCCCATGTCGGGATGGCACCACGCAATCAAACATATCGATCCCGCGAGCCACGCCTTCGATAAGATCCTCAGGAAGGCCCACACCCATCAGATAACGCGGCTTTGCTTCCGGCAATTCCGGAGCGGTCACATCTAACATCGCATACATGTCGGCTTTGCTCTCCCCGACGGAGAGCCCACCGATGGCATAGCCTTCAAAATCCAGCGCCACCAGTTCCTGTGCAGACTGTCTCCTGAGATCGGCTTCCAGCCCGCCCTGGACAATGCCAAAGAGCGCCTGATCGTTGCGCCGACGACTCGCCTGACAGCGCTTCGCCCACGAGGTCGTCCGCCGCAGGCCCTCCAGAATCGCCGCGCGCGACGCCGGCAGTGCGACACATTGATCGAACGCCATGATGATATCGGCGCCGAGCGCTTCTTCTATTTCAATCGCCGTTTCGGGCGTGATGAAATGCGTCGAGCCGTCGATGTGCGACTGAAACGTCACTCCCTCGTCGGTGATCTTGCAGAGTTTCGCCAAGCTGAAAATCTGAAACCCGCCGCTGTCGGTCAGAATTGCACCCGGCCATCCGGTAAAAGCGTGCAACCCACCCAACTCCGCCACGACCTTATGCCCTGGGCGCAGATAGAGGTGGTACGCATTGTTCAGCATTAACCTGAACCCTAGGTTATGAAGATCTTCCGGCTCCAGCCCTTTCACCGGCCCCAACGACCCCACCGGCATAAACGCAGGCGTGTCGATGACGGCACGTGCGGTACGGAGCTGTCCCAGCCGCCCCTTGGTCTGTCGATCCTGCTGTCTTATAGTAAACTGCATCATCGTGCGAATACGTTCCGTTACATCTGCTCGGGAGCTGAAATCCCCAAGACGGTCAATCCGTTTTTCACGACCTGCTGTACAGCCCGCATCAACACCAACCGAGCTGCCGTCGTCTTAGGAGATATCTCTTCCGCCACGGGCGCGTCGCCGGTCTCCAGATCGGCCGCCGGAGGGAGAATCCGATGCTTGTTGTAAAAAGTGTGCAGCAGGGCCGCGAGCTGCTGAAGATAGTAGGTCAGGCGATGCGGCTCAAACGCCAGCGCGCTCGCCTCCAACACTTCAGGAAACATCGAGAGCTTCCGGATCAAGGCGAGCTCGTCGGGATCGGTCAGCACCGTCAGATCGGCGTCCGCCGCCGTCTGGCAGGCAATTCCACGCGCCGCGGCCACCCGCCAGAGGCTCGCAATCCTGGCATGGACATACTGCACGTAATAGACGGGGTTGTCCGAGGACCGCTGCTTGGCCAACTCCAAGTCAAAATCCAAATGCGTGTTCGAATCCCGCATGAGAAAGAAGAACATGGCGGCATCGACACCCACCTCGTCGATCACCTCGCGCATCGTAATAAATTCGCCGGAGCGTTTCGACATTTTGACTTCGGCGCCGCCCCGCAACAACTTCACGAGCTGTACCAGCACAACCTGTAGCCGCTCTTTCGGATGCCCGTAGGCCTGAATGACCCCCTGCATGCGCGGGATATATCCGTGGTGATCGGCGCCCCAGACATCGATCAACAGGTCATAGCCCCGCTGGAGCTTGTCGCGATGGTACGCGATGTCGGAAGCGAGGTAGGTACATTCGCCGTCCTTTTTGCGGACGACACGATCTTTTTCATCGCCGAATCGGGACGAGCGAAACCACCAGGCCCCGTCTTCCTCAAACAACAAGTCCTGACTCTTCAGCTCAGCGAAGGCCCGTTCGACGGCGCCGGACTCAATGAGCGAGGCTTCGCTGAACCAGGACTCAAACTCAATGCCTAACGCCGACAGATCTTCACAAATGCGCTGAAGCAGGGTCCGATAGGCCAGATCACGACAACGTTGCTCGGCCTCCGCCGGAGACAGCGTCGCCAGCGTCGCCCCGTCTGAGGCCTGAATCTGCTCGGCCGCAAGACGGATATACTCGCCGTGGTAACCGTCTTCCGGAAACGTGGCAGACTTTCCCGCAAGCTCCTGCAACCGTGCATACACAGAGGCGCCAAGGAGTTTCATCTGTCGGCCCGCGTCATTGATGTAGTATTCACTGACCACGTCGTATCCGACCGCTCTCAGCAGCCGTGCCAATGCCTGACCAACTGCGGCGCCTCGCCCATGCCCCACATGAAGCGGCCCGGTAGGATTGGCACTGACATATTCGACCAACACGCGCTTCCCGACTCCGACCACCGACGTGCCATAGGCCGCGCCTTTCCGCTCGATGTCCCGCAAGACTTCTAACCAGATGGCAGGCTTTACAGTCAGGTTGAGAAAACCTGGCCGGACAATCTCCACCCGCTCGAACAATTGATCACGGGTCAACAGATTATCGGCAATGATCTGTGCAATGTCATGGGGGGCACGTTTCTCTGAGGCGGCAAGAGACATGGCAACGGTAGTGGCGAGGTCACCCCACTCCGGTCGCTTGGGAGCGTCTAGAGTAACGGTCGGCCAAGACTCGATCTTCAATTGCCCCTTCGCCTTTGCGTCAGAGAGAGCTCCTTGGACTGCATTCGCCACCTGTTCTTGCACGAGCCCCTGCGTCACAAAATCTCCTAAGTCCTTAGAGAAGAAAGAGAAAAACAATTTTGCACTGTAGCATATGGTACATAGTGTGACAAGGTGAGCCGTCAGGAATTTGTTACCCGACGGTAGCGAAAATCGATAGCATTAAGCACCTCGAAGACGTTATCCGGATTCACATTCAGGCAAGACCTTTCCGTACAGGCACGCACAGCATCCCAGTCCGCGCACGTGCAGCGTCCTCCCCTCACGACAGTCACATGCGCCCCGCGAGGAGCCCATCGTTGCTCATCGGTTGGCCCAAACATCGCCACTGTCGGCACACCCAACAGGGCAGCCAGGTGGGTCACGCCGGAATCGTGGCCGATATACCCCTGCGCCTGCGCCAGGATCGCGGCAAGCATCGTGATGGACGGAGGGCGAAGCATCAACACTCCCGGAATGCCCAGCGCCAGGATGGCGGACTCGGCTTGCTCATCAGCAGGCCCTAGCACCACCACGGGTATGAGCCCCCTCGCCTGACATCCCCGAATAAGCATGCCCCACGTCTCCGCTCGCACACACTTATGCGCGCTTCCGCTTCCCGGGTGACACATGATCAGAGGCGCCGCCTGCTCGATCCCAATGGCACGAAGTGCGTCCATCCCCGCCTGCAGCACCTGATCAGGAAGACGGAGACGGATGGAAGGGTTCGCACCGACCGGAAATTTCTCCTTCAGTGTCTCCAGAAACCGATCGCTTTGGTGATGCCCTCCTGCATCAGCCGGCGATTGCAACATCACACATGGAACTCCCAACTCCTGTAGTCTACGCCGGATCGAACCATCCCGATCACTCAGCCATCCAACCACAAGATCGCATCGCCTCAAGAGATCATGCGGTATATCTGAAATCTGCCCCCTTCCGGAAAACAGCGCGCTGAACCGGCTTGAGTCGATCGGCAACGATTGATCGATCACCCCGCACTGACCCAGTAGATGCCCTACGTCAGACCCCGCGAGCAGGATCATCTTGTGTTGCGGGAAGACGCTCCGCAGGACGGCCATTGCACCGATCGACAGCAGCACATCACCCAACCCACCAGGGTGAATCACCACAATAGTGCGCTGGGAGCCTGGCATTCTTAAGTGAATGAACGGTTACGAAGTGCGGCTCTCGCCGCTTCGAGATCCACCGGCGTGTTCACATTCTGAAACGATCGGGCAAGTGCATCCCGTTCGCCCCATTCAGCGGGCAAAACAGCGGTGGTGTGGAGCGATGGCTCCGAGATGATATTCTGGATCTTCAACTCACGCATGGTGGCCATGCGCTCAAGGACAGGCAATGCCCGCTTACTATAGAGCGCATGAAGAGGCTGCAGCCCGGTCGGCAACCGGGCCATCACGATATCGGCTGCGGGATCGCGGGCAACAAACCAGCGGATCATGTCGGGATTCAGAAACGGCATATCGCAAGCCACGACAAAGACACGTGACCCGGCAGATTTTGCCAAACCAGTGTAGAGGCCTCCGAGACTCCCGCAATCTGCAATGAGATCTCTGTGAACCGTGCATTCGGAGACGGCAAGTGGCGGACTATCCTGCGCAATAATCACGAGCACTTCAGGAAAGAGGTGAGCCATCACCGAAGTCGTTCGCGTCAGTAACGTCTCCTCTCCCACCAGGAGGAAACGCTTATCCTCCCCCATCCGCCGACTCTTGCCGCCAGCCAGCACGACTCCCGTAACATTCATACAGATCTACCGCTTCATGGCGTAAAAACACGAAGGGGGTAGGTTTCCCCACCCCCTTCATTCGCTGCTCAGCCACTCACGTACAGAGTGCGCTTAGAGCGTCTTGCCCTTCCGCTTGTTTGCGCGGCGCGTCAGGACCCATGCTTCCAACAGCACGATCCCGCCGGCAATGACGAACGGATAGATATACACTTCACGGGGCGTCGGCGGCTGCATG